>DATLBD010000153.1:0-2588 GCA_035527135.1 Methanothrix sp.
GCCATAGCGACAGGGAAACTCCTGAACCCTTTCCGAACTCAGAAGATAAGCCTGTCCGCGTTCCGTACTGTACTCAGGTGCGCGAGCCCTCGGGAACTACGGGTCGCTGCCATGCTCACCTAACAACTCTTTTCTTTAAGCATAATTTATGAAATGGGAAATTATTGGATTTATTATTACTACTTAGCCATTCAGCACGATCGATAAGGCTCCTGTGCGCCCGAGAAATGCGGCGAGCAGCAGATCGATGTCGGGCAAGCCTAAATTCCGTTTTATTCAAGCATTGATCTATCGTAGATTCTTATTCTACTGTCATCCTTTACCCGTCGCCTCGACCACCGGGCAAAGCCGAGCCTGGCACCTTGGCGCCCGCGCCTGGCGGCAATCGAGACTTTTCTTCTTACATGACCTATAGGATCTGGTCAGACGAGCGGCCGGAAAATATCTTATCGAAGTCAATACCGAGAACCATGAGCCTGCAAAGGCCCTCCTTGTTTCCTAAGATACTAGCCTCCGGAGCCTTCGGCCAAATCATTCCTAAGGTTGCAGAACGAGATGTCAGGACAACAAAATCATTGGGTCTTCTGGGTTCGGTAAGCAGCTAGATCCAGCTCAGAAAGACCTTTTCGAATCATTCGGCAAGGAAGGAGACTTGATTCTTGCCATAGCAATGAGTAAACAATGAACATGCTCAATTGTTGTTCATTGCCGTTTGATCATAAGGTTTTTATTTTGGGCAATCATTGTGAAACCGTGGCATTGATATCGAAAAGAATATGCAGAAAGGAAAATGGGATTATTATCTTTTCCAGACAGTTTAAGGAATTGAAAGCAAGATGATATGGGATTTGTTGTTTGCTGTAATTCCCGCCGTCATTTTATTCCTTTACGGTATTGATAATTTCTCCGAAGAAGTCCGACATGTGGCTGGTGAACGCTTCCGAAGCATACTGCAAAAAGCGACAAAGACTTCTCTTCGTGGCGCGCTTGCCGGTGCAGCGGTTACTGCAATTGTCCAGTCCAGCACTGCTACCACTGTAATTGCCGTGGGGCTCGTAAACGCCGGAGCAATTTCTTTCTTGGGTTCCCTTGGGCTCATTATTGGTGCAAACATAGGCACAACTCTTACCGCGCAGCTTGTTGCCTTTAAGCTGACGGCATTTGCCCCAGTACTTGTGGTCCTGGGATTTGCAGCAAGCTTAATTCGAGGACCGTACAGAGCTTTTGGAAAACCGATCTTCTATTTCGGCCTGGTCTTTTACAGCCTTAATTTGATTTCATCAATAGTCGCTCCTCTGCAGGGAGACGCCGATGTTCTCTCTCTGCTCTCCATGACGGACAACATCCTGATTGCAATTATGATTGGCTTTGTCATAACAAATATATTCCAGTCAAGTTCGGTCACGGCCGGACTTATTGTCGTCATGGCGCAGAGCGATCTGATCACAGCAGTGCAAGCCATCCCGGTGATACTGGGTGCTAATATTGGCACGTCAACCACGGGACTTATCGTATCCCTGCGCATGAATCAAGCCGCAAAACGTACCGCAGTTGCTCAGTTTCTTTTTAATTTCCTGGGTGTTCTGCTCTTCCTACCATTCATAGGGGATTTTTCGCTGCTGATTGAAAACATGGGGGGCACTGTTGCTCAGCAGGTGGCCAATGCCCATCTTATCTTCAATTGCATCTCTGCAATAGTCTTTTTATTGGCCATAAAGCCATTTTCCAGCCTGATCATGCATTTATTACCGCAAAAGGATGGCGAGATAGTCTTCGCTGCAAAGCATATTACGTCAAAACTACCAGATGATATTTCAGCGGCCCAAACGCTGGTGGAGAAAGAGATTGTGCACATGCTCAATATCTCCAAAGATATATTTGAGAGTACGCTGCAGGTCGCAGCAGGCAGGACGGACATATGTTCAAGAATTGTGCATTTGAGGGACTATGTCGATTATCTGCATTCTAAGATCATATCTGCCATTGTTTCTCTAGCAGATCGTGAGATATCTGTGGAAGATGCCGCTCATATTGCCATACTTGCGAGAGTTGCTGACCTTGGCAGCTTGATGGCACAACAGATGGTATCCATGGCAAAAAATTTTGAGATGATGAGTGAGATGAAAATGCCACTATCCCCTGATTCCTACAAGGGAATACAGGAGATGGCAGCCCTTTGCCGGGAAAATATTGAATATCTTATGGCAACATTCCCGAAAATGCCGGAGGATGTCGACAAAAAAATGCGCTCCAATGATGAACTGCTGCGCCAGGTGTTAAACTGGCATTATAAGACATACCTTATCAGGCTGGCTGCAAAAAGCGCTTCCAGCACCAAGTTCTCCCAGATACTCTTCTCCTTCGAGAGAATCGGGTCAATCATCAGAGAACTAAGGAAGACGTCCATATCGATGGGTCTCCCTGCCTCAGCCTTAAATCTACCAGACCTTATCAGCCCGCCCAATCATGATGAGGGCGCTCTAGAAGATGAAGAATGATGCCTATTATTGAATTAAGATCCCCCTGGGGGCGGAGGGAACCTCCAGAGGGAAGGGAGGTGTTACTGAGGCATCTTCTCATATGCCTCG
>DATLBD010000154.1:0-38025 GCA_035527135.1 Methanothrix sp.
GCAAGATAGGTAAGATAGCTGAGCAGCTCTCCTGCCACGCCCATTTTCTGGCAGTCATCCTTCACCACCAAAGCGATATCTGCCATGTACATGTCGCTGTTCATGCCGTACTGGCCCAGGCCGCAGATAGACTCTTTGCCATTATCTTCCATGACGGCTACCAGCACCATCTTCTGGAAGTAGTCCACCGCCACAAACTCTTGCAGCATCTCATGGGGAATGTCTCTTCTGGCAGAGATGAACCTCTGATACATGCTCTCATCAGATAGAGAGT
Source organism: Methanothrix sp. (assembly GCA_035527135.1). Classification (GTDB taxonomy): domain Archaea; phylum Halobacteriota; class Methanosarcinia; order Methanotrichales; family Methanotrichaceae; genus Methanothrix. Next base: position 275 of record DATLBD010000154.1, read on the forward strand.
AAAAGAAATCTTTGAGCAGAGGCTCATCGCTTATCTTAACCGGTCGCAAGAGCAGCCGCAGACCGGTGCGGGTGGTCTTTTGCACCTCCAGATCCTCGGGGTACTCGCCTTTTATGCCTGGAATGAAAGCCTGATCGGGATAGATGAGATGCAGCCTCTTGGCTTCCTCTATTAGCCAGAGCCGAAAGCTAGGGTGGGCAATGGATATGAGGTCCATGGCCCTCTCTCGAATGCTCTTGCCGTGCAGGTAGGCGATGCCGTATTCCGTGACCACGTAGTGGATATCGCCCCTCGTCAAGGTGACTCCCGCCCCCTCCTTCAGGAAGGGCACAATCCTGGAAACGAGCTGCCCTCTTGAAGGCGCTCCTGCCCCCAGGAAAGCTTCCTGCACCATGCTTTGCGCTGTGGAGGGCAGGGCGAGAATGGTCTTTCCGCCAGGAGCTAGAGCAGCTCCGCGCATGAAGTCCGCCTGGCCGCCTATGCCGCTGTAAAAGCTGTGCCCCAGCGACTCCGCAGTGGCCTGGCCGGTGAGATCGACCTCCAGAGCACTGTTAATGGCTGTCATCTTCCGGTTCTGAGCGATGATGAGGGGATTGTTGGTGTAGTCGATAGTGCGAAACTCTATCGAACTCTTATCTCTCAGGAAATCGAAGGTTTTGCGCCGGCCCATGCAGAAGGTGGCAATGCTCTTGCCGGGATTGATGCTCTTATTGCTGTTGTCTACCACTCCATCTTCCATCAGCCTGACGATGCCGTCGTTCAGCAGTTCCGTGTGCACACCCAGGTGCTCTTTTCCTTGCAGACTGGAGACGATGGCATTGGGAATGCTGCCGTATCCCACCTGGATAGTAGAACCGTCTTCCACGATGCGGGCCACATACCTCCCGATCTTCTGAGCAATCTCTCCAGGCACATCCTCGATATACTCCAGCAGAGGCTCGTCCTTTGCAATTATGTAGTCCACGTCATCCATGCTGATCCAGCCGTCCCCTTCCACAGCAGGCATGTAGGAGTTGGGCTGAGCGATCACAATTTTTGCCTTCTCCACCGCCGCCCGGACGATGTCCACGCTGACACCCAGGTTCATATTGCCGTCCTTGTCGGGAGGAGTGGTCTGGATGAGGGCCACATCAAGAGGGATCCTCTCCGACCGGATCAGGTCGGGCAGAGCGGAAAGAAAGATGGGTGTGTAGTCGGCACCTGCCTGGTTAACGGCGTTTCTGGTACTGTCTCCGATAAAGAAGGAATTGAGCCGGAAGTTGTCTTTGAACTTCTCGTCCGTGTAGGGTGCCACACCCAGGGTCACTATGTTGATCAGCTCGGCATCCAGGAAGGCCTTGGGCTGGTTCTTAACGAAATTGAGCAGAGAGCTGACCAAATACTGAGGCTCGCCACAGCCCGTACCCACGAATATCCGGTCGCCTAAACGGATTTCCCGAAAAATGAAGCGCTCCTGATCCCGGAACTTGCTGGGCCATTTCTCTCGAATATCTTTCCATGAAACAACGTGGCTCTCTGTATTTGGTTCTTCGTCTAGCATATGTGTGCCCCTGTACAGCGCTTTTGATATTCAAGCTCTGAAATTTTTTGGGAATTATCTGATTCGAATGCGGATATCTTTGGCCATCTTATACCGCTTTTAGAATTTAAATGTATCAAGTATATATTTCTGTTGTTTTGTTCCACCCGGAACTCTTCCCAGAGCTCTATAGAAGGGGCTGAAAAAACTTTACAGGAGGCTCGCCATACCATCCAGGCAGGTCATGGTTTAAGGATTTGGTAGTCTCCAAGGAATACTACTATTATTAGCATTGCTAATAATAGAATCCAGCCCACAATAGCTACCACAGTGGCTTCCTTTGCATTCTTGGCTTCCCACCAGGTTCGAGGCTCTATTCCCTGAGAGAGGAAGGTGACAACTCCAGCCAGGTTAACACAAATTAGATTTGCTAGAAATAGGATCAAAGCACCCAAAGCCAGCGAATAGTCGCCTGCACCGAGCAGCAATCCAAACACGACTAAGGGCGGCATGAGGGCAACCGCAACTGCAACCCCGATAAGAACTGCGGGAGCCGCTGATGCAAAGGACAAAGCTCCTGCTGCCCCAGAGGCCAATGCCAGTACGATGTCCATTAGCCCTACATTGGTTCTTGATGAAATCTCATGCAAAGAGGGATCCACGGGTAGTAAGAAACCGAGAGCAACAGATAGGACTATGGAGATTGAAATCCCCAAAAGGAGGGTTTTAAGGGCCCCCTTCGCCAGCCGCAAATCTCCAAGAGCTGTCGCCAAAGACAGGGAAACATTGGGTGTAAGAATAGGAGCTATAACCATAGCCCCGATTATCACCGCCACATTGTTATTCAGGACCCCGATTGCTGCAACGATTGAAGAGAGGATTATCATAGAAACATAAATATTGGTGGTCTTGGCTCCCTCCACCAGATCATTATGCAGCTCTTCCCGGCTCACCCTTTGCTTATGATTTTTTTCCTCTTCAGATGAAGGGCCTTCCTTGGAAATGCCTTCCTCAGAGATGCTGGGAAAAGATGCCACCAGCGCGAAGATATTTATCCTGAAGCCGTCCTCGCTTGAGAACGTCTCTTCCAGCAGATCGAGCAGACTTTGGCTTTCCTCCGCCAAGACCAGCATCCTGATGAGAATGTAATTGGTAGACAGGCGGGTCTTCCATTCACCCCGTACCGGAATCTTCCAGGAGCTTTCTGCGGGCTGCATTATTAAATCAAGCACTTCTTTTCTGCCGCTTATCAACTCCTCCACTTCTGGAAGCTTGCTTTCGGGTAAGTTAATCTCTATCAGTCGAAGTGCCATGCTCTTAACCTTTACCAAATATGAGGTGCCATTTTACTTGAACATTGCCAGAATCAGATCGCCAGCGGGTATCTATCCACATTGGAACCACCCGGAATAGAGTAAGGCGAATCGCAGATTCCATCACGGTTAGAATCCTCGCAATCTCCATGGCCGTAGTAGTTGCCTTTTGCCCCGTCGTCCCATGAATTGCTTCCCTCGTCCCAGACAAGATCTCCATTTGAAGAGATATTATTTCCATAAATGGCATTGTCCCTGCAGAGCGGATCGATGACGAGACCTCTACGGCTCTGCAAGATCTCATTTGCTTTCAAGGCATTTCGCTCGGCCTGGGCCAAAGTTATACCTATCTGGCATGAGGCAATCTTGTTGGACAGAAGGGAATTGTCGGAAGAGCGGCCAGAGATATTGATGCCCTCGGTGCTGTTGGAGATATCGTTTGCGGCCAAGGTGTTGCCGGTGCAGGATTCCTCCAGCAGTATCCCGGTGGAGCTATTGTGCAATGAGCAATTCTCAATCGCGGCCTGCTTGCAGTGCCAAAGAAGGATACTGCTCTTCTCCTCATCAGTTATTGTGGTATTGGCAATTTTGGTATAATTGGATTGATCCAGATATATCCCCTGCTCGTTCTTGCTGATCTTATTTGATTCAACGGTATTGTTGTGGCTGAAGGTGAAGCGTATGCCATCGCCGTGATTTGTCGTGATGTTGTTTTCCCACAGAGAATTCTGCCAGCTCTTTTCCAGGCGGACCCCGTCCTTGCCATTGCCCCTGATTTTATTTCTATGGATAAGATTATCATAGGACTCATCCGCAGGATAATTGTTCCAGAAGATGCTCTCAATATAAATGCCATGGCCTCTGTTGGAGTGGATGAGATTATCAGAGATTAGGCCCATAGACCCGACCAGGGATATGCCGTTTCCATTGCCCTCATATTCGCTCTCCCAACCGCTTCCTGTGATGGTGTTGCCAGAAATTATGGAAAAGTTGCACTTCACGGCTCTGACGGCATCGTTGATGCTGTCTGTTATTTCATTGCCTTCAATGGTATTTGAATCGCTTCGCTGCATCTCAATGCCCCAATCGTTATGAAGCAGCAGGTTGCCCTCGATGCTGTTGCCATGGGAGTTGTACAGCTCGACGCCGTAGCCAAAGGGGATGTCTTTTATGGTGTTATTGATGATCTTGTTGTTGCTGCAATTCCATAGGCCAATGGCTGTCAGGTCGCTGCCGTAAAATGTATTATTGGATATCGTATTTAAGTCAGAATAGACTCTGATGGCAGCATTGCCTATGAGGTCGTTATGCTCGCCGGACCCATAGGGAATCGGCCAGGTGACTCCGGTAATGTCAAAACCATCAACAACGCAGCCAAATTCCCGGATGGCTATGGCCGTGCCTCCGGATTTTACTACCATCTCAGTCACTCCGGTGCCGCTCTGTTCGATATCTGCGCTAGAGCTTCCCGCTCGCAGGATAGGCCTGCCTTCCCCTGTATCCTTGCCTTGAAGTGTGAGGAAGGGAGTGGTGATATTCAGATTAACGAAGTACTCACCGCTCTGAACCTCGATGATATCTCCCGGAATGGCTGAATCGATAGCTGCCTCGATTCGATAGAAATCGCAACCTTTCTGGCCTACAGTGATGACTGATGCTTGCGAAGATGTTAATGTGGCAAGCAGGATCATCCCAATTAGTAAACGGCTCATTGATGGCATACCTTTCTCCTTGCTATTCAGATGACCTATTTAAATTGCGGCAGAATCTTCAGTCTCGCCTTCCAGTCTTTCCGTCGATCGTATTTCATGCTAAAGGCCTCAATGCCCTTCAGGCTGCCTATCAGTGCCAGAACATCGCCTGCTTCTACTACATTCTTTATGTCCGGCACAGCCATGGCCTGGCCCATCCGCTCCAGGGCTACTACCCGGCAGCCGAACCTCTGCGGCAGATCCAGCTCCTCCAGAGTCCTTCCTGCGATGCGAGACCTCTTGCTTACGTGGAATATCTTCAGCTCCAGATCCTCATAAAGCAGATCCAGCTTACCCTCTTCTCCCTGAATGATCCTGGCCAACATGTGGCTGGCCACGATGGGCACGGATGCTACATAGTCCGCCCCGGCCCGGTAGATTTTCTCGGCAGACTTGAGATGATTGGCTCTCACCACCACAAAGGCTTTCGGATTGAGGTTTTTAGCGAGAAGGGTGGCATAAATGGCATCAGAGTCTAAGTTGAGCATGATCAGGACTCCCACTGCCTCTTTAATTCTCGCATCCAGGAGATTGGCCTCTGTCGTAGCATCGCCGGTTATATGCGGAAAATCGATATCTGTTAAAGCACGCCTGTCCAGGATTAAGGGATTTATTCCGCAGTCCGAAAGCACGGCAGCCACGCGCTTTCCCACATCCCCATATCCCAGGATTATTTGTGGCCCCTCCGTGCGAGGGCCTATAGTAAGATCCCTGATGATGGATAGCTGCTCGATATTTCCTACCGCCAACAACACAGAGTTGGAGCGCACCTCCAGCTCGGGCCCGGGACTGGGATGGAAGACACCTCTCTGCCAGATGCCTACGATGCCGGCGCCCCTGTTCTTTATCTTTTTTTCCTCCAGCGTCTCACCGATAAGCTCTGCCCCCGGATAGATGGGCAGCTCCACCAAGAGAAGATCGCCAAAGAGCTGAATGGCTCCCGGAAATACATTTCTCATAGGTGGCGATGTGATCTGGGCAATGAAGGTTCCCAGCAAGGTTTTAGGCGAGATGATGCGGGAGGCACCCGCATACCTCAGGAATCTGGATCTGGTCAGATCGTCTACCAAAGCTATGATTTCAATATCCGAGATATCCCGCAATGTCAAAATGACCTCGGCATTCAGTTCGTCATCTTCGTTGGCTATGAAGAGCCGGGCGGAGCTGATGTTCGCTTTTCGCAGCACATCTTCCGAAGAAGGATCTCCCCAGAGCACGGGATATTTTTTATAGATCCTTTTAGCCACGCTCTCCGACCGCTCGATGATCAAAAAGGGGACCCTTAGCAGAGAAAATCTCTCCGCTAAAGTCTCAACAATGGGATTGTATCCGGAAATAATTATGTGGCCATTCATCTTCTCCGGAGCGGAAGTGGGAGCGGCCCGGATCATGCGCTCCAGGATTGGAGTTATGCCCAGTGGAACCACCACTGCCCAGAGAAGGGCAATACCGGAGAGCGAGACGATGATAGTAAAAATGTATCCTATGGGGGTCTTGAAGACGATATCTCCGAAGCCCAGCGTGGTCATGGTCACCACTACCCAGTAGACGGCCGTGGCGAGGTTTACATTCTGGGACTGGCCCTCAAAGCTCATCAGCGTCATGAAGACGAGGCTGTAAATCAGCAAAACAAGCAGCAATGAGAGTATGAGCCGGTAGACTTTGCGCAGTAGAGATCCCTATGCAAATAAACCCTCAAGAAAGCGGATAAACTTAACGCTTATATAATGCTGGGAATCAGCTATTATCTATGAGATTGTCCTTTTAGTGGCGCTAGCTTCTGGGCGCAGCTATCAATCTCAGCCTTCAACTATTCGGAGGCTGTAGCGGGCGTGCTAGAATCCGAAAACCAGCCAGCAGCCTGATCTATCTTCTCACCCGGCCCCATGAGAACGACAACATCATCTGCTTGCAATAGCATATTGCTATCCGGATTGGCTATGGTCTGCAGATCTCTGTGCAGAGCTAAAAATTTGATGCCTTGCCCTTCCAGGCTTGCCGATGCCACCGATTTTCCTTCTGCCTGTGATCCGGCTTGAACCTTAAAGGAGCGTATCTCATCGCTCAGCATGCTTAAATTGGCATTGCAGTATGGTTCCTGAGAAGGGCTCCGAAACATCTCATAGCCCTCCGACCTGATGTGATCAATGAACTGCTCGATCTTCTCTCTGGGCACATCATAGCGCTCCAGCACCCGGGCAAAGATCTCCATGGATGTCTCGTATTCCTCAGGTATGACCTCGTCTGCTCCCAGCTCCTTTAGGGGATTCATCTCTTGCAGGTAGCGCGTTCTGACGATGATAAACAGGCCGGGGTTCATCCTTCTCGCCAGCTCCGTTATCCTGCGAGTGGCTGCCGGATCTGATATGGCTATTGCCGTCACTCTTGCGCTTTTCATGCCGACATATTGCAGTACGGCTTCCTGGGAGGCATCGCCGAAACGGATCGGCTCCCCCTTTTTCTCTTCTTGCATCACTATCTCAGGGTCCATTTCTACTATGACAAAGGATATGCCTTCTGATCGAGCAGACATGGCCACGTTCCTGCCATTTACGCCGTATCCGATGATGACCAGGTGATCTTTCCATGGGGGCTCTCTTGCTGCCGCTATGGGCAGGCTCCTATTCTTCAATCTATGCGGGATGGGGAGCCTCAAAAAGCCGTCTGCCACCTTTGGAGAAACGGCCATGAGGATGGATGTAGCGCCCATGGTCAGCACGGCAACATCGAGGAAAAGCTGGTAGACATCTTCAGCAATGATGCCGCTCTCAAAACCAGTTTTGGACAGGATGAAAGAAAATTCTCCGATCTGACATAAAGCCAGGCCCACAAGGACGCTTATGCGTAGCGGCAGGCCCAGAAGGGAAACGGCAAAACCGGAGATTAAAGCTTTTAGAGCCATGACTGCCAACGCTGCCAAGATTATGAAACCTGGATTTTGCAGGAGATAATCCAGGTCGAGGAGCATGCCTATGGAGATGAAGAAGAAGCTGGTAAAGGCGTCTCGAAGGGGCATCACATTGCCAAAGGCCTGGTGGCTGTAGGCCGACTCGGAGATGATAAGCCCGGCCAGGAAAGCGCCGAGGCCCAGTGATAGCCCGGCCAGTGAGCTTATCCAGGCTATGCTAAGACAAATAGCAACGATGCTGAGAAGAAACAGCTCCCGGTCTCCTGTCTTGGCGATGTGATAGAGAATTTTGGGCACAATCCACTTGGCGCTCAGAATTACCAGAGCAATCAGCCCCAGGCCTTTGGCCACGATGAGCCAGGGCGAATCAGCAGTGGTCTGCATCGCACCGGGCAGGAGAGGCACAATGAGCATCATGGGCACGACGGCAATATCTTGAAAGATCAGAATGCCTAAGGTCGTCCGACCATAGATGCTATCGAATTGCTCTTTTTTCTGAATGATACGAAGGACGATGGCCGTGCTGCTCAAAGAGACGAGAAAGCCGAGCAGCAGTGCCTCACCAGGGGCCACCTGCAGCCCTAAAAGAATGGCAACAACTGCTAAGATGGTCAGAATTACCTGGATCGATCCACCCACAAGGACGTATTTCTTGATCTTCAAAAGATCCTTTAGGGAGACCTCGATTCCAACTGTAAAGAGGAGAAGGACCACACCAATCTCGGCCAGAACCGCTACTTGCTCCGATGCCGCTACCAGGCCCAGACCCTGGGGGCCGGCCAAAATCCCGGTAAGCAGAAAGCCCACAATTGTCGGTGCCCGGAGCCTGTGGAACAGGAAGAGAACTACTACTGACAGTACGAATATGACCACTATATCTTTGAGCAGCTCCAACTCCATCAGCTATCTTTTCAGGATTGTTCCAATTTAAGTATTCTGATGAAATTTTTTATCTGCCGGTGCATATGGCTAAGAAGATGAGAAAACCGCTCGCTTTTTGCGCCGGCGATTGCCACGACAGCACCTTTCCATCTTTCGCCATCTAGTCCCACTTCAGCAAAATGCAGCTCGAATGTCTCAAGGCCACTTTGCGCGGGCGCGGTCTTCATGTCCATCATATACCACCAGAGCACAATCCACCCCATTTCTCTGGCTCTTCGCAGCAGCTTCTCTGCGAGCCTGACATCTTCGGGATTGATGTAAGGTGGATCGATGAAAATAAGCCCCGCCGGAGGTCTGCTCAGCCTGGACAGCACACCTAAAAAGCCGTCCCCCTGGTGAAATGCTATTCTCGCCGGCAGAAATGATCCGCTAGACTTTGCCACTTGAGAGAAGTTCTCCCAAGAGCTTGCTACATCCAGATCATTGTCCCAAACATCTGCCTCTAATTTTGCTGCTCTTCTCTTCGCCAGCTCATAGATCAAACGAGCAGATCCGGGATAAAGAAAAGATTTTGAAATCGGTCCAGAAATAGATCCAAAAACCGGTTTTGAGCTGGGTGCTAAAGGCGGGTTTCCGGGATTTAAATCGGCCAGGATATCAAAATAGCAAAAATTTTTAAGGGAAGGCAGAAGCGGCCGGATCTTGCCGATTCCGCCCTCCCAATCACCGGGCGCTCTCAGGGAATAATCGGGGCGTCCCACATGGCTTTCCGCATAGACCAGTCTGCCGTCGGGGTCGAGGAGGCAATCTGCCGCCTCCAGCAGTAGGAAATGCTTCCAGACATCGCCTGCATTGCCTGCATGCACTCTGTGATCGTAATGGCCCATTGCGGGCTTTTAGTCTCTTACTCCTGGTACATCTTCTTAGCGATGTTGAAGGCCTGGGCCGGGGTGGCCTTGGCAATTCTCTGTGAACCGTCAAAGGAAGCCTTGGAGGCGGCAGCCGTAACCGCTGCTGTGCGCAGAAGCTTCTTGTCCACCTCGTTGGACAGCCAGCGAGCTCCGCCTATCCCCACCAGGACGGCTCCAGCAATTGATGATATGGAGACTGCTACCTCCTCCGTTCCTATTCCGGAAGTCGCACCCCAGACAACCACATTGCTGAAGGCTCCGTAAAGGCCCCAGGAGATAAAGGCGGCCGTGGCTCCCAGAAGTATGTTGCCTGCAAAGCCGGGGCGGATTATTACGACATCCCCTGCAATCTCCTCACTGGGCTTGACGAAGCCGTTATCGCTAACCAGAGCGTTTACGATTCCCCCTACAGCGCCGCTTAGCATTACTATTCCGATAGGTATCAACATTGACATTTTATCCTCCCCCTTAATTCAAGCCGGATTCGGGAAAGCTGCATCCATCCCCTCAGATGGCTGAAGAAAACCCGGACCGCTCTTGCTCCCTTCATTTCTTACTAATTTTTTTAAAAATGATTTGTTGCTATACTATTTGAACTTTGTGTCTAAAGTGCTTTGATATGTACGGAATAAGGAAATTATTAAGCAGGGTTCAACTCAATTTATAGTAATAATATTAATATTTACATTTATGAATTGATAAGGACTGCCTTGCATAAATCTCTGACTTTTCCCTGGCCAATGCCAAAATAGATATACACTTTCTCAATACTCCTCAGCAAAACAAGATTATCTAGGGCAATGAAACCAGAAACTTGGGAGCATTAGACCTTGAAGATCCTGCTCATGGGCAACCCCAACGTGGGAAAGAGCGTCATCTTCTCCCGGCTGACGGGAATCGAGGTCATCTCCGCCAACTATCCCGGCACCACCGTAGAGTACACGGAAGGGCGCATGAAGCTTGGCGAGCAGATGGCCACGCTAGTGGATGCTCCGGGCGTCTACTCTCTCGACCCAACCTCTCGGGTGGAAGAAGTCAGCCGCAAGATCTTCTCTAAGGGTGCGGATGTAGTGGTGAACGTCATCGATGCCACCAATCTGGAGAGAAACCTCAACTTGACCTTGCAGATCCTGGAGTGTGGCGTGCCTACCGTGGTGGCCCTCAACCTCTGGGACGCAGCCACGAGAAAGGGTATCGAGATCGATGTGGCCGCCCTGGAGAAGGAATTGGGCGTTGCTGTAATCCCCACGGTGGCCGTGAGCGGCCTGGGCATCCGCGACCTGGTGGAGGCCCTGGCCGGGGCAAAGACGCCCCCGCCCATGCACTTTGACTCCCCGGACCAAAGATGGGCACGCATCGGCGAGATCGCTGCCAGAACGCAGAAGGTCATGCACCGCCACCCCTCTCTCTTCGACAAGCTGGAGGACATATCCATCAAGCCGCTGACGGGAATTCCCATCGCCCTGCTGGCGCTTTATTTCTCCTTCAGCCTGGTGATCGAAACGGGTGAGCTTGTGATAGGGAAGGTCACCGATCCTATATTCATCGCTTACTCTCAGTTCATCAGCAGCGTCGTAGAAAGCCACATCAGCTCGCCCTTGCTACGTGAGATCCTGATCGGAAATTCTCCTGAGCTTCTCAAGTCCTTTGGCATTCTCACCACGGGCCTTTATATTCCGTTAGGAGTGGTCCTGCCCTTTCTGATTCCCTTTTACCTGGTACTGGGCGTTCTGGAAGACATCGGCTACCTTCCCCGGCTGAGCATCATCTTAGACGCTTTCATGCACAGGATTGGACTGCATGGGGCGGCCATTCTGCCCTGCGTCCTGGGCATGGGCTGCAGCGTGCCGGCCGTCCTTTCCGTGCGCATCCTGGAGTCGCCCAAGCAGAGGTATCTAGCGGTCACGCTCATGACCATGGCCATTCCCTGCGCCTCGCAAACAGCCATGATCTTCGGCATGCTGGCCCCCTACGGACTGAGATACATCCTTGCCGTCTACCTCTCCCTATTCATCACGTTCGCAGTCACAGGCTTCCTGCTGCACAGGTTTATCGGCGGAGAGTCTCCCGAGATCTTTTTAGAGATCCCGCCCTACCGCATGCCGGACTTAGGTTCGCTACTCAAAAAGACCTTCATTCGCATTCGTGAATTTCTAAAAGAGGCCGTGCCTTACATCGCTTTGGGCATGATGGTGATGAACTTCTTTTACCTCTCCGGCTTGATGCACCTGATAGGCGAGACCATGCGGCCGGTCGTGTCCGGCCTGTTGGGGCTTCCTAGCGATGCAGCCACAGCCTTGATCATAGGTTTTTTAAGAAAGGATGTGGGGATCGGCATGTTCGCGCCTCTGGACATGACGGCGGCGCAGCTAGTGGTCGCCTCTGTGGTGCTGGCCATGTATTTCCCCTGCGTGGCAACTTTCATGGTGATGCTCAAGGAACTAGGAGTTTTAGGAACCCTGAAATCCGTGGCATTGAGGCTGGTGGCGGCTCTCCTGGTCGGAACGGCTCTGCATTTCCTCTTGACCTGAGGCAAGAAATTGACCGCATTTGCCAGGGCCAAAACCATCAGCCAAAGCCATCATGGTTGGAGATCGGACACCATCAAGGACAGGGATATCCCACCGCCGAAAATGCAGCTCTGGCTTGAAGTCGATGTTTGATTTGAAGTTGATGCCGAACATCGCGATATTTTAGATAGTGAATTTAGGCTCATGATCTGCTTATTTCTCCAGTAAGAGGTGCAGAGTGGATGTAGAGCCAGTTCGATAGATTCCATTCAAATTATTTTAAAATTTTAAAACATCGTTTTCTTGCATTTTAACAAATTTTCGGTAAATAGTACAAAAAAATTTATACGTAATGAAGAGGGATTATCGGCTAGTGATGAAAAGTAAGGACCAAAAAAACCTTTCGAAAATGATGCTGATTTCTGGAGAGATCTCAAGAGATATCTCATCGTTTAGCCCATTTGGTCTTCATTGTCCGGGCTCAAGCAATTAAAAAATAAGGTAAGAAATAGTTGTATTGGCAATATTGGCCATTTAATAAAGAGTGTGAGGAAACATGAAATCAGAACATATATTATTTCGGATTGCTATAGCTGCTCTACTCCTTTGCAGCATATCTCTAGGAGGACTGGACCAATCCGGAAATATCAATGCAAAGAATATGACTATATCAGATTTCAGCGCTCTGGCTCCGCTAAGCGATGTGCAAGACGCCTTAGTTGAGACCGGCGCGCCTCAGGCGACTTCTGCGGACGCAGGAACGGAGACTGCTGTTTATACGGAGCAGGCTCCACCGACTGCAGATCTGAAAAAACTCATGCCTTCTGCAGTTCTTTCCACTCCGCCCAGCTACATGTACTACAACGGAGACTACCTGGCCTGGAACGACTTTACCACTACCTTTCCCAGCAATAATCCGGGTTTGTGGATAGAGAGAGCCGTAAGCTGGACTTATTTTGCCACATTGCCCTGGGGTGGGTGGACGAAAGAGCTGCTCTTCGTACCACAGGCTTCTCCCGTTATCATGTACGAGATCTATCCCAGCGGTTTTGTTTTAGGATATAACCTGGGATTGGTGCAGCCCGGCTACTACTACATCTGGTATTATGCCGATGCACCTGGACGGCACAGCAGCATCTTCTCCACCAACAACGGATTTAGCAATGCCGTCATCATCGATGTCTATCTGGCCGGGAATTATATCAAACCCAATCCACCAACCCCCAGCCCCAAAGAGCAATGCGAGAATAAGCCCTATTGTCATTGGGTGAACAACCAGTGCCTCTGCACCATGCCGCCGATTTCCGAGAAGGAGAAATGCGAGCAAAATCCGGTATGCGACTGGGTAAACAACCATTGCTACTGCCGCGGCTTAGAGAATCCGGAAAAGGAGAAATGCGAACAGAATCCGCAATGCGATTGGGTCAATGACAATTGCCTCTGCCGGGGGCTAAATCCTGAGCCCATGCCTGGACCGGTTCCTAATCCCAACCCTGATCCAGAGCCCGAACCGTTCAATCCTGCACCAAATCCGGTAGCAGATTGCGAGAGCAATCCCGAATGTCAATGGGCTAACGGCAGATGCAACTGCATGGGACTGGGAGGCAGCATCGATAACAGCAATAATGGAGGTGAGCTAGGAGCTCTTGGAGCTACCGCCTGAGGCAGCCTTCAATCATATCCAATTTTTCAAGAGACGATAATGACAAATTCTGCTAATTCTGCTCCGCGGGAAAAATGCCGACTTTGCGAAAGCAGTTTTTTTTTTGCTTCATAATTCAATTTCATTGTTGTGCTTTTGGGATCTGCAGATAAAGCCTTCCTGGCGTATTCCTTGGCCTGCATAAGGTCGCCTATCTCTCTGGTAGGCGATCCCCTAACCCTAATGTCACGTAGGCGTGCGAGTGGCCAGGTGCGAGCTTGAGACAGCGGTCCAGCAGCTCTCGTCCTTTATCAAGCTTGCCCAAATCTACATATCAGAGGCCTAAAATTGTAAAGGAGATCGATATTATCTGGATCCTGCATGAGCATTTCCTCTAAATGAATGCGAGCCACCTCAAGGCGTCCATCCCGTATGAATTGCAGGGCTTGTTTCTATTGGCCCATCAGAGTATCATCCAAGGGCAAATTATCAACCACCCTTAAAATGGTTGCCTAATTTCACACGCTCCCAATCGCCTCTACCGGGTCCATGCGGGAGGCCTTCCAGGCAGGATACAGTCCGGCCACGAAGTTCACCAGCAGGGCGAAGAACACGGCATAAATGAAAAACTCCGGCTTCATGGTGATGGTCATCCTGGACACCATGTAGATCTCATAGGGAACCTGAATGTCGTAGGACATGATGAGTTGGGCAGTTAAGAAAGCGAGGAGGCTGCCCAGCAGTGCGGCGGGCGGGGCCAAGATCAGGCTCTCCAGCACGAAGATCTTGCGAATAGACCCGGGCGTCGCTCCCATAGCCATGAGAATACCGATCTCTTTCGTCTTCCTGCTTATTATCATTATCATGGTGTTAGCTATGCCAAAGCCGGCTATGGTGAATATGAGAAAGTAGAATATCCAGATGAAGAAGGACTGGGTCTGAATCAGTTCGAGGATGTCGGCATTCATGTCCTGCCAGGATTTGGACTGGTAGCGAAACCGGTTTTTGAGATCATTAACGATGTATGGCGCCTGGTAGATGTCTCTTATCCGAACGTCCACCTCAGAGACCACGTCTCCTTTCCCCACCAGATCCTGGGCCGTGGAAAGAGGGATGTAGACCAGAGACCTGTCTTTGGCAGAGCCCGTCTCAAAGAGGCCGGCGACTCTTAGCCGCATCGATATGTTCCCTCTGGCCAGGATAAAGTCATCTTCAGGCTGGAGCTCCAGCTCTTCGGCAAGCTTGGTTCCCATAAAAGCGGAGAGCTTTCTGCTCTGCAGATCCTGAAAATTGCCTACGACAATATCATCTTGAACCTTCATCAGCCGGTCCTCATCAGCCGGATAGACGCCAAGAAATTCGACTCCCCTTATCTTATCCTTGTACCTGGCCCCCGCTTTTCCAATCAGCCTCGCTGAAACGGCTTCCACTCCCGGATAATTCCACAAATGGGCGGATACAGTCTTATAAAGATAGATGTACTTTTCATCCGGCTTGGGCTGAACGTAAATGTGAGGATTATTCTCGACAGTTGTGGTGATGATCTCCTCCTCAAAGCCTCCCAAAAGGCCCATGAAAACGACGATTACCGCCACGGCTAAAGTCACCGCAGCTATTGTAAAGAATGCCATCTTGGGATTTCGGAGGATATGCCCCTTGGCTACGGAAAGCTCGTACATTTTGCCCCCATTAGGCTCATCCGTTGATGGCCAGTGCAGGATCAAGCCGGGATGCCTTCCAGGCTGGATACATGCCCGCAATCACGCTCAGCGCTGCCGCCACCACCACTATGCCCAGGAAGCTGCCTGCATTGATCACAACGGGCAGAGAGATCTCCTGCCCACCAGGCGCATCCATTTTGATCTCCAGGCTCTGCAGATAAAGGGCTACAAGAAGCCCCAGGACTGCACCCAGCAAGCCGCCCATTATTCCTAAAATTCCGCTCTCCATGAGGAATATATTTCTTATGTTCTTGCCGCTTGCTCCCATGGCCATGAACATGCCGATCTCGCTGGTCTTTTCGTTGACCAGCATGTACATCACACTGCCAATTCCAAAGGCTGCAATAATCAGTATTAAAAGCATAATCAGCCGGTTCTGAAACTCTTCTATAGCCAGTGTCTCCAAGATATCCGGGTAGAGCGTCTGCCAGCTCTCAGCCTTATATCCGTATCCCTGCAGATTTGCGGCAACGCCATCCGCCAGGTAAACATCCTCCAGCTTTATTTCTACGGATGATACCACATCTCCTTTACCCAGAAGGTCTCTGACTGTGGTGAGGGATACAAAGGCGATATCTTCGGGCCATCCCGTAGGCAGCTTGAAAATTCCTGAGACCATCAGGCTGGTGCCTCTTTCATCGGGAATGCTGGCGTAGACCGTCTGTCCCAGCTTGACCTTCAGCCTGTCCGCCAGCTTTTCGCTCAGGACCACCTTCTTGCCATTCTGGATGGAAGCCAGGTCACCTTTGTAGAAATACTGTCCTATGTGATAGATTCGGTCTAAATCAGCCGGATTTACGCCCGACATAGCAACGCTTTCCACGTTATCCTTGTAGGTGAATGTCACCTGCGTGCCCAGGCCCGGCGAGACGGCAACCACCCCTGGAATGGACCATACCCTGTCCATGAGGCTCTTGTAAAGGTAAATGTAGTCATCTCCTTCCCGGGGGGTGACTGTGACGTGAGGAAGATCCTCGACAATTATATCAAAAAGCATGCCCTGAAATCCATCCTGCATGGAGACGGATATCAGAGATATGGCTACTGCCAAAGCTATCGCTGCTACTGAGAGGAAAGTGCCTCTCTTTCGATAGACAATATGCCGCATGACCACAGAGCGCTCGAAGTCAGGAATGATGCTGGGCAAGGCAGGCACCTCTGCGAGCCTCTATGCCGCGTTATGGGTTATCAAGTTAGTGGATTGGATTCTAAGGACGGCTGGACACAATTGGCCGGAACAGCCCCTGGCCAGAGGAAAAAATCCGGAATTTTTCCCGGGGGAGCCGGAAGGCCTGAATTCCGGGGTTTTTCTTTACGTCAGTCTGAGGAGATAAATAACGTCAAAGGTAGCGGCAAAGATAGCGACAAGGGCTGTGGTAAGGATTATATAGTTTTATCACGTTTGATAGTTATATACGTGCAGGCCAAATGTAACCGGCTCAAATTTCGCCTGCTTTAGAACTGCTAAAAGACAATCTCAAATCAGCTAATAGTGATAGGGGGTTTAAAGGATATGGGCGAATTCATTGAGGAAGAGTCCAAAAAGCCGAGCATCGATCTAATGGGCATTTTATTTGAACACACCTGTGGTGCTCAAGACGAGCGAGACTGCAATGCCATGAAGCATCTAATCTTGGCTGAGATACGGCAGTCCAACGCACCCACCTGGGTAGCTGAAGAACTGGAGAAAAAGTTAAACTGCCGGGGATGCTGGAATGCTATAGCCAGAAGATCAGCTGCCGTTTTTTACTTTGGTTCTAAAGTCCCGGGTAGAATTTCAACAAACTCTAGAGCTTATGAGCCTAAGCCTCCTGGAAATCAGACTGTTCTTCTAAAAACATGAATCAAATGCTTGGATCGAACTTCTGAATTATTTAAATATAATTTATTAATATTATTAAAATTAGTATTATTTATTTGTTTTTAGCCTGCCTGTAGATTCTGTCTTTTGTTAGATTTTCGATAAATTCAAAGGATAATCCGCATTTTTCGCGCATAGGGACACCATCAATTCTAGAGCATATAATCAAGGGACATTGCTGAAATATTGCTGCAACATAATTGACGTTTCAGATCGCTCATCCCGTGCCGAAGATAGCCGATCTTAAAGACTTTGTATGGTCCTCTTTGCTCACCTGACAATAGTAACCTTTAATTAGTTGACCGTCCTTAAATATCATAGCTGTAACATATCTGTAATAGCATAGCTGTTATAACAACTTGATCGGAATTGAGGGATAATAAATGTGTCAGATGGAAATGCCGATGGGAAAACATAAGGAAATGGCTGGGATGGGAATGAAACACATGGGTATGATGCACCATATGCTTGGAAGCGAAGGTGGCTTTCCGCTAATTGGTGACAAGATGCCCAGAATGGAGGTGAAGACCACCCATGGCATGATGACATTGCCCGATGCTTTCGCAGGAAAGTGGTTTGTTCTCTTCAGCCATCCAGCAGACTTTACGCCTGTCTGCACAACGGAATTTGTGGCCTTTGAAAAGAGACGAGGAGAGTTTGATAAGCTTAATTGCGAGCTGATTGGCCTTTCTCTCGATCAGGTCTTCTCCCATTTGAAGTGGACGCAGTGGATCAGGGAGAATTTGAAGGTAGAGATCTCATTCCCCATCATCGCCGACGATCAGGGAAAGATAGCAGAGAGGATGGGCATGATCCATCCCGGAAAGGCCAGCAACACCGTGCGAGCAGTGTTCATCGTCGATCCAGAAGCAACCGTTCGCGTGATACTCTTCTATCCCCAGGAAGTGGGCAGGAATATGGATGAGATCGTAAGAACGGTAAAAGCTCTGCAGATGGTGGACAAGAACAAGGTCGCAGCTCCTGCCAACTGGCCCAACAACGAGCTTATCGGCGATCAGGTAATCATTCCGCCTCCGAGTGACGAAAAGACTGCAGCTACCAGGAAGACGGGCGGAGATATAGTCTGCGAAGACTGGTGGTTCTGTCATAAGAAGATTTAATTACATTAATTTTTTTAGCTCTTTTTTTCTGTAGATGTTTTTTTCACTCTAATCAGCACCAATAAACCCATTTTATGATTTCTTGCGCCATCTGTTTTCCAAAGAGCCAACTTCAAATAGCTTTGGCTATCGATATTGTCTTTCCATCCAGCGTGAGTTCTTTTTTCTTCGTGCTTTCATTGATTAAAAACAACATCTATCGAGCGATTAAGGAGGGGCTAAACGCGTACGTTTTTCTCAATCAGGAAATGTTGGTTGAAATATTGGCTGTACCCGTAGACCAAATGCATAATCAGGCTTAATCTTGCTATAGCTAAAGAACAATTGATACTGATCAGTGGGTAAGGAGAATAGTGTTGGTAAGATCTGTAGATTAAGACTTATCGTAATCGTCTATATGATAGAAGATAATCTCCTTACTATATGAGATGAGAAAAATGCCGGATATCATCGCAGCTATTTGTGCCATAATCAGGCAGGACAGGGCTTCAGCAAATGCGTTGATTCCTCGGACCTTAACGATCTCATCGGTCTTTTTAAGACCAAAGCGAGTTCGCCCAAAATTAGGGCGCAAAAATCACTTATCATTTCAGGAGCACGACGATGAAGAATAGAAGCAGACATGAGATATTCTCTAAAATCCTAAAAATATGCACAAATGGTGCCAGCAAAACAAGAATAGTATATCAAGCGAATCTTAACTTCAGAACGGTTAGTCCCTATTTGCAAGTTCTTATTAAAAATAATCTATTAGAGGCTAGCGAAGGAGGGCAAATATTATATAAAACCACCAAAGAAGGCACAAATTTGCAGGAAACCATTAGTCAAGTTAACGAAGCGTTATCGCATGAATAAAGGGTTGATAAGGGTAGATAAGGACTTCCAGGTAGATCTGAAGGATAAGAGATTCTTGATTCAAAGTGATCAGCTACATTTGCATTGATACGATCACTGCACTCGTACCACAGGTATTCTGCCATTGTGCACTGCCGTGGCCACCAGTGCCCCCGAAAATCCCATCTCCTCCAAAGCCTTCAGGTCTTTTTCTCCCTTCACGCCGCCTCCCAGTATGAGAGGATGCTTAGAGGCTGCTACCGCCTCCTCTAAAAACCGTATGTCAAGTCCAGAGGATGTGCCCACTTTGTCTAGCTCCAGAAGGATAATGCCCTCGAGCTTCAGGCCGCTTAACCTTTGCAAGAGCTGCAAGGGCGTCTGCCCCGCTAGCTCGGGATCGCGGGCCAGCACTTTCTTCTTCATCATATCGATGCTTACTACTACTCTGCGCTCTATTGCCGCCTCTTTTATGAGCTGCAGCGAGGCTGTCTCCGTGCCCAGGACGGCAGAGATTGATGCCGGCAGACGATCCAAATCGCCAGCCTTCGAGACTGCCGTATCGGCCATGGTCCTGGCCATAGTAGATATCTCTTTTATGATAGCCAGATTATCTCCCCGTCCTGTCAGCAGGTTAAGGTCGGCGATGTAAATCTCCCTGGGATGAAGCTCTTGGACAATGCCCAGCGGCTCTGATGTGGACACGATCTGGGAAAAGCTGGCTATAGGCTCATATCGGCTTCTCTCTCCGCGCACGGCATGGACAACAGCACCATTAAGTATATCGAGGACGAAGACGCAACGCACGACTGCTCCTTTCGGGATTGGATGAATATGAGATTGTTGGTTAGCCCTATGAATATCGTTGAAGCAAAAGCGGCCTTGGCCGGCGGTGCAGACATAATAGACGTAAAAAACCCCAAAGAGGGCTCACTTGGTGCGAATTTTCCCTGGGCCATACGGGCCGTGGCAGATCTGGCCAAAGGTAGGGTGCCGGTTTCCGCCACAATCGGCGATCTGCAATTCAAACCGGGCACAGCGAGTCTAGCGGCTTTAGGCGCTGCCGTCTCAGGTGCCGAGTACGTAAAGGCGGGTCTTTTGGGCGTGAAGACTCCTTCTCAAGCGGAAGAGATGCTGGTGGGTATTGTGCGTGCTGTCAAGGATTTCGATGCCAGTAAAAAGGTAGTTGCATCTGGCTACGCCGACTATGCTCGAGTTGGGTCCATCTCGCCCCTGCTCTTGCCAGCAGCTGCCGCCAAAGCCGGTGCAGATCTGGTCATGGTGGACACTGCCGTCAAAGACGGAAAGCCGGCCTTTGATTTTATGAGCGAGCAGGATCTGCTGGATTTTATTGCTCTAGGTCATGCCGCTGGCCTGGAGGTGGCAATTGCCGGAAACATCGGCTTCGCCCACCTGGAGCTTCTCAGCCGCTTGCAGCCTGACATCATCGGCGTACGTGGCATCGTCTGCGGTGGAGACAGGACGAGTGCCGTCCAGGCGGATCTGGTGGAAAAGGTCAAGATGGCATTGCAATAGTGCCGTTTAGAGGATCATATCGCGGCCAGGGATGGAGCTTGTGCTAGTCTCCTGCCCATTTGGTCAATGAGAGCTGATCCGATGACGGCTCTTTACGATCCGGTACCTCTTTTTTCGTGGCTTTTTCCCTGGGCTTTTTCCCTCGGTGTTCGATTTTTATCTGATCTTGTTTCCGTCCATTTTCTTGCCAGCTTTGCCGCTTTCTTTCTGCCTCTTTTTTTGGCTCATAATTGACAGCTTTCAGGAGTCGATCAATAAAACCAGCTTGCCCTTTCAGGATCTTTTTGCTAGCGTTTTCAAAATCAAACCATTCAGCTCTGTCGATCTCTGGAAATTCTCTCATGGTTCCTGATTTTTTCGGCCATTCCATGGCGAATTTATTGCTCGTGGCTCGTGCTGCATCTAAATCCAATTGTTGCGCCCATATGTGCACAATCTTTTTGCTGGGCTGCCTTATCACACCCAGATCAATGAATCGTCCCTCAACCCCAAAGCCGGTTTCCTCTTTAAATTCCCTTTTTGCGGCTTGCAGCGGGCTCTCTTGCTCTTCAAATTTCCCCTTGGGTATCGACCAGGCGCCCTCATCCTTCCCGGACCAAAAAGGCCCCCCAGGATGCACGAGCAGCACCTCAAGTATCTCTTCTCTAAACCTGAACAATAGAATTCCGGCGCTGTGCACGCTCATCGATATCCTCGACCTTACTTGCATTATTGAGCCATTATCTAAAAACTTTTTTTGGTCCAATTCATGCGCCAGTCATGCAAAAGCTTTTTCCGCCTGCTGGCCGCAAAGGGGGCCTCGGCAGGATAACAGCAATGAGGAAATTTTCATCAGGCGTGATTGGGAAAATTGGACGCATTCAGGTAATTAGGAAATGAGCACACTATCTTTTGAGATATTAAAGCAGGATAAAGAGACACATGCCAGACTGGGACTGATAAAAACCAGGCGGGGAGATATACAGACACCCTACCTGGTTCCAGTGGCAACTCTAGGAAGCGTGAGAGCCTTGGGCTCAGACGACCTGGCAGATTTAGGTGTGCAATGCTCCCTTGCCAATACCTACCATCTTCACTTGAAGCCGGGCGATGAGGTGATAAAGCGGCTGGGCGGGCTGCATCGGTTCATGGGATTTGACCGGCCCCTGTTCACTGATTCCGGTGGCTTTCAGGCCTTTTCATTAGGCTTCGCCCGAGAGCATAACATCAGTAAGATCGGAAACATCTTCCCGCAAGAGCTACAATCAAATGGCTTGGACCAGGAACCTAAAAAATATCTCCTGGAGATGCAGGACAACTGCAAGCGGCCAGGCCGGGAAAGTTCAGAGGAGTGCCTTCACAACGATTGCGATCAGGCCGAGATTTATCGAGATTACAGGAAAAAATACGAGGACAAATGCACTGAAGAGGAGAACGGGGACGCGAGAGGAAAAGGATACGGGGAAAACGAAAAAAGAAAACCAAAGGCGGCGAAAAAGGAGAATTTGACTCGTATCACTGATGAAGGCATCTCCTTTAAATCTCTTACCGATGGCGAATGGCATTTTTTGAATGCGAAAGCGTCGATGAAGATTCAGTCGAATCTTGGTTCGGATATTATCATGGCCTTTGACGAATGCACTTCACCCCTCTCTGATTATGATTACACCAAGAAAGCAATGCTGCGAACCCATAATTGGGCAGAAGAGTCTATTCGATATCATGACAAAAATCAAGCTCTCTATGGCATAATCCAGGGTGGATGGTTCGAGGACTTGAGGCATGAAAGCACAGAGGCCATTTCTGCCCAGCCCTTTGACGGCATCGCCATTGGGGGCTCGCTTGGAAACTCCAAGCAGGATATGCATCAGGTCTTAGACTGGACAGTTCCCAGACTGGATGACGACCGGCCGCGCCATCTTCTTGGCATTGGAGAGATCGACGACATATTTGAATGCGTGGCGCGGGGAATCGATACCTTCGACTGTGTCTCGCCCACCAGAATCGCTCGTCGGGGAAGCCTCTTGCTCTCGCCACAAGCAGGGGGATCGCAGGATAATAAGTTTCGGATAAATATAAAATCTTCTGGATTTAGAGAGGACAGTCGGCCCGCTGATCCCAATTGCACCTGCACGACCTGTCGTACCTACTCCCGCGCATACCTTCGCCATCTTTATGTCTCCAGGGAGCTATCCTATTTCCGGCTGGCTACGCTTCATAATCTCCATTTTATGCTCCGATTCATGGAAGAAATAAGAGAAAGCATAAGAGCAGGAACCTTTGCGGAACTGAAGAATAAATGGCTGAAAAGGATTTAGAATTGCAGATAATAACCGAGGGTCAAGGCGAGCGGGGGGACCTTAAGACAAAGAGAGCCGATGCTAGCAGGCTCAAGGATGGCAAATTAGGACTCGACAGGACACAGGCCACCATAATTCTCTGCGGACTTTACCTGTTCTTCTCCCTGGCAGGCAACATCGCCGCGACCAAGGTCACCTATTTCGGCGGGATGGTCATGGACGCTGGCTTCATCTACTCGCTCACCTTTACCTGGCGCGACCTGATCCATAAGCAGCTTGGGCAGAGGGCAGCGATCACTACCATCTGGCTTGCGGCGGCCGTAAACCTGCTCGCAGCTCTTTATTTCCAGCTAGTGGTTATGCTGCCGGCCCAGACCGATTGGGCTAATAGCGGAGGCCAAACTGCCTGGGAATTCCTCTTTTCCCTGCAAATGAGAATCGTGGTGGCATCAATCTTTACGGCCCTTATTGCCGAGCTGATTGACACAAAAGTCTATCGCTTCTGGACCCTTGGGGGAAGAGAAAAATGGCCGCAGTGGACGCGGGTATTTGCTTCCAATTCCATCTCCATCCCAGTGGACAGCCTGCTCTTTCCTATCATTGCTTTTGCCGGGATTGTGGGGACGGAGGGTTTGCATCAGATGTTCTGGACCAATATCATCGTTAAAGCGATAGTTACCATTCTGGTCTTCTGGACTATCTACCTGGTTCCGGAAAAGCCGATTTACAAGGAGAGCTAACGCATTTTCAGCAATTATCCGATATATCTTACCTAAACTCCGCCCTTTTTAATAACCAGATTTGCCTCGACTGGAATTGCGACCTTCATTTTTTCCAGAATCGTTCTCTGTTTTTTAGAGATCTCCGTTAACCTCCATTTTCCTCCGACTTTGACCGCCCTGAGCTTCGCTAGTTCCATGAGAATCTCTTCGATGGATTTCTTATCAAGTAGCTCCGCGGCCCTGGCCCGCCTGAGCAATATAGCCCTCAGGATTAACGATATGAAGAAAATAAACAGCAAGCCCTGAAGCGTTTCGATCTTTTGTACTCTCAGAGGCATAACCTCAAGCTCGTTCTTCAGGTCATCGAACTTCTTCTCAACTTCATCCCTTTCCCGATAGAACGAAAGCACTTCATCCCATCTTCGTTTTGTGGCCGACAGAAGAACGACCTTCCCAAATCGGTTTAATGCTTGCGAGATGGCATTGACTCTCCTGCGAAGATTGATCGTTTTCCCATCCACAGTGCCCTCGAAATAGCTCTCAAAATTTCCTGCCGTCTGCTTGAATTGGCCGATTGGATTTTCAAAGTCTTTTCCGTTAAGGGCGACCTCTATATCGATCAATCGATTGTAAAATGAATTTGTCTCTAAGCCTTCCCACCTCTTATTAAAAAGAACATATCCGTCGGCATTGACTCCACCGATTTGGACCTCGCTTTCCAGGACGTAAAATATGTCACTACCAAACCTCTTTGCATTGGCGTTTCATGGGCCCAGGACATACTTTTGAGAAGATGGTCACTAATGATGGCAAGCCCATGCTATTCAATGTCGAGCAGACTGGCACAAATAGTGATGGAAATCCCACGTACCGGTTTCGAGGGTGCATCGATTACTCTAAGGAGAAAGGCAAATACATCGTACTCCACGCACCAAATGATGTTCGGTATCAGGGCGAAACCATAGCTACTTACACTAAGGACCAGTTCGCTTCAATCTGCCAGTCTTTTATCGTCAAATAAACACTTCATAAGGGAGAAGAGTCTGAGATAGTCCCTTTCATGCCCTGGCACTTCTTCATCTTCAGCTTCTCATTAAGTCCCGATACCCTCTTGTCATCAGACACAGTTTATCTTCTTGTATGGTTTTCAGGTTTTCATGAAGATAGACGAATCTAAGACCTCCACTGGTTCAAAGCCTTTACCTTTTTTAAAGTTCATGTTGTGAACGAAGTTGTTCAACGAGTCAGATGGGTCCAGATTTTCAAAACTGAGCATATCGAAGGTTTTTCGAGGGATTGCCACTGAGAGAATTGGCGTATCTTCTAGGTGTCCAGTCTGCTTGTTTAAGAGAGAACCAATAGCATTAACGATGACCATATCTATCGGCAAAAGAGCAAATAATTCGCGAGCTACACGTAAGGAGCATCCGCAAACATAATCTTGATATATTTCATAAAATTTATTTTTCGGCATAGGTTTTATCGATATTTTGCCGCTCTTGGTTAGGGTTCTGACTTCGGTCGGGATGGCATCATTTCCATTCACATAAAGATTAGCATTCAGCATCGTTTTACTATCTACATTGATCTTGTAAGACGAACCAAGACCTTTGATATCAGAAAACGGGTCTACCTTCTTTATGGCCTCAATATAAGCTGCCATATCGCCTGCAAGTATCTTCGTTGAAATCTCCTTTGCGGTCTGCCATTCGTCATATCCATTTTGATATGATGTCAATGCATCTTGATATTCTTTTTCATCGAGCTTCTTGGCATCTTCAATTGCATCCAATAGCTGCTTTTTCTTCGCATCCCCTCTTCCGAGCAACTTATCAGATAATCCAATCTTTAGAGATGACAGATTTAACTTCGCAGCATCTTCATGCTGATTTAAATACTCTGGCTTTGCTGATGGTTCTGAATGCTCAATTTCTGCCCAATCATAAATATCTCCACATTCTTTATGGACAGATAACAGCAAATCTATATGATTTTGATATACTTGCACTTCATAGGCAGACCTCTCCGTTTCTTGCATTTTTGCAACCATCTTTTGTTGCTTTTCCAACTCTCGTTGGTGCCGAACTGCAGCCCTACCTGCCGCCCTTGCAAAGCCTTTCCATCCCATCAAATAACCCTCCTATAACAGTTTGAAATGAATTGCACTATCTAACGAAAAGCCTTTGGGTAATTCCAGTACTAACATTCACGTCTTTGCTAGTGTAGTATAATAATGGAATAATTTGTGCCGCTGGGGCACGCGAGAATCTCATTCCCCCGCACATATCCATGGCTGGTTCTGAGGTATTCAAATCAGTTTCATGAAAAATGCCATTGAACTTCGGCACAAGCTAGTTGTGCAGTTTTTTTGCGGAGCGAGAGCCGAGTCCCACCCGCTTACTTCATCCTATTCCTGCTACAACTGCTTTTCATTGCAGGATGAAGTGCCTGCCACCAAGAGATCCAGGAGCTTCTTTACATTCTTGCGAAAATTATCCAGGCTACCATCATTTCTAAGCTTCAGATCGGCGATCTTCATTGCCTCGCACATGCCCCATCCCATCTCCCGGCATTCTCGCTGCTCGAGAGCAGCAGCAGCAAAGCTATCCGGCTCCCTGCTGGAGGAAATAATCTTCGCACCCTCATCCGCATCCCTGGCATCCTTTTCCGTGCTCTTGCCCGGATCGTCGGGACGGCCCCGCGCCGCTAGCCATTTCAGCCTGGCCTGTGCAGGAGCGCAGACCTCCACCAGGTGAAACTCGTCGGCATGGGCGCGAAAGAAGTCCGCCTCGTCCTGGGAGCGCAGACCGTCCACCACTACCACATCCTTTCCCGTAGCTTTTGCCATCTCAAGCGTCCTTTTGGCCACAGCTTCCGGGCCTTCTGCGGCTCGCAGGGCATTGCCGATGCTCCCTAAATTTTGGTCGGTGAACTCCAGGCCCTGCCGTGCCGCTTCCTGGCGGATGACGTCTCCCATGACCACCACTGCCAAACCATGCTGCCTGGCGATCTGGGAGGCTTCCCCTTTGCCTGAGCCCGGCAGGCCCACGAAACCGATGATCTTCACTTAATTCACCAACTTCTGCTAATAACTCCTTATGATTATCTAGTTTTTCCAGGTTATCTTGGGTGCGGCTCGGATCTGAACCTTCAGCTCTGTCCCGCAGTCTTTCTCGCAGGCTTTGGCCATCTCCTGCAAAACTTCGATCGAGACCGGCTCAAATCTGGCCTCCTCCTCTCGCGGCAATCCCTGCTGCAGGGTCATGCTTTCCAGGCGATTTTCCGGATACAATGCCTTCAAGCGGCAGAGCGTGCCGGCAATCTTCACCAACTGGGAAGAGGACGGCATCTCTGGAAATATCGTGCTCCGTGCATCCAGTGCCACACCCAATCTAAAGCAGATCTCGAGGCTTTCTTGCACTCCCGTTGCTATATTGCCCCTGCCGGTAGCTCTTTCGTAATCCGGCTCCTCAAGAGCGGTCTTGAGGTCGAGAAATACCTTATCCACCAGCCCCTTTGCCAGCAGCTTCTCCAGACTGTCAGGAAAGCAGCCAGAGGTCTCCAGGCCCGTGGCCAGATGCAGGCTCTTAGCCAGGCGAAAGAGCCCGGCACATGCTTCCGGCTGTTGCAGCGGCTCGCCTCCGGATAGGACAAAGGCATCGACGAAGGGCTTGCTGCTTGCCCGCTGCGACGCCTCCTCAAGGTTGATCTGCAGAGAAAGGGGTAAGGGAAATGTGAGCGGAGAGTAAGGTGGGGGTTGACAAAGGGGTGCTTCAGCTTGAACTTGAACCATGGCCCCAGGGGCTGCTCGAAAGCCTTTGACCTGAGACACAATCCTAGAAGAGATCGTATGAAGAGCGACCAATTTCTCCCCTGTCTGTAGCTTCTGGTTGTGGCAATGGGGGCAGCGCAAGGGACAGCCTCGCAGGAATACCACCATAGCGGCACGCCCCAGCCAGTCTACTGTGGAAAGAGGAATAATCCCTCCGAAGTTGACCTTCATTTCTTTCCCGGGGAGAGATCGAGCTTTATCGGCCTTCCTGCAATTCTGGTCAGTCTCTCTTTCAGTTCTAAATCGTCTGATGCAGCTTTTTCTTCCAATGTGGCCAGATCTCCTTTAGCTTGATTCAAGGCTGCCTCCAGGCTCTTTATGCTTTTTCTTGCCTGGCTCATCTCCTCTTTCAAATGCAGGCCCTCCCGGCTGTTTTCTTTTATCTCTGATTGAAGGTCTGAAATCTCCTTTTCCAAAGCTTGCTGCCTGGCCCTGGCATTTTCCAGTGATCCTTTCTTGATGAGCAGGTCAATATGATCGAGGATCTTCTCCTTCTTTTTGTCCTTCAATCCCAAAGTTGCCAGATGGCTTCGCAGCTCCTCCAAAGCGCCGGCAATGTCCTTGTCCTGTACGAGGGACGGTGCCTCTAAGAGCTGCGAGAAGACATTTTTATGTCGTAGATTGATTCTATCGCTTGATCCTTGCTTCATGATTCTGGCCAGCGCCTTGGTCAGAGGTGCAATAAGATCGGCCAGCTCATCTTCCGTTTGAGATTTTCCCTGCTTGGCTCTCTCCAGGCTTTTCTTCAGCTCTTCCGCTCTCTTGCCCTTCTCACTTGCAGCCAGCCTCTTTGTGTCCTCTTCCAGGTCGGATAACTTGGTTTTTATCTCTGCCAGTGTCGCTGAATCTTGGTGCGATTTCTTTTTCAGCTCATCGATGCCCGATAGCTCTTCCTGCAGTCTTTTTGCAAGCTCTCGGGAGTACCAACTCTCTTCTTGCACCTTTCTCTTTTTACCAATCTCATCCTCTAAATCAACCAGCAGACGGCTGATCTGTGTCAGGTCGGAGTTGATGCTCTCGATGTTCTTTGGAAAGAGTGCGGCCACATACCTCTGCGCTCTGCCGAAGGTGGTCGCAGTCCTCTCCAGCCCTTTGACAAGCGTCCAATGGTGCTGAAAAGCGGAATCAGGATCCCTTTTCTTGGGTGGCATCAACTTCTCGCGAAGGGATGCAAGCTGCTTTACAACCTCGCCGCGCGCCGCCAGGCCTGCCCGTAGAAGCTTAGGAGGCGTGCTATCATCTGCGCCTGCGATTTCCAGGGCCGATATGTCCTTAGAGAAGGCCTCAGCCACATCCTCGATGCGGCAGTAGATCTTTTCCAGGTTCTCAACAAAACCGGATTCCTTCTCTCTCTCTTCCAGCCAGGTATTAATTTCGGCAAGCTGCAGGCTGGCAGACTCTTCTTTGGCCTTCTTTCCTCCAAAAATATTCTTGAGCCACTTCAAGGTTGTATCTCCTCTTTCTTGAGCTGAGAGATGACCTTCTCGGCAATCTTGGGACCGAGGAGACGGGCAACCTCGATCTGATCGGCTGCCTTCAGCTTTTCAATGCTTGTTATGCCCGACAAATAGAGCTTCCTGGCCCGGACGCGACCCACCCCCTTCAGATTTAAGAGAGCAAGGAGATCCCGGCCAGCACCGTAGTGAATGCGCTCTGCCAGTTGCTCTGCTTTGAAGGTTATGCCCAGCTCAAGATGCTTGGACAGCTCAGCCAAGGAGTGCATGAGCCACTCTGCTGTTTCAGCCGAGCGGCGAATGTCTCCCGGTCCGATGCGGTATCTGCTGGCAATCTGCTCCTCATGCACCTCGCCGATCCAGTCCGTAAGCATGGCAGAGGTCTTGGCCTCACGGAGCAGATAGTCGTAGTTGTCCTCATCATAAAGCTCTGACTGGTGCTGATCGATGAACTCTTCCACCCATACGTCCGCTGCCTGGATATAGAGCAGATTCATATCAGGAGTCATGGTGATGAGGTGAATGAGGCCGAGGTCGGAGGGCATTTTCCGCCCGGCTCGGTCCAGTTCTAAGGCACTGGTGAATTTGTCCAGTTTGTCTTTGTCTAGTTTGTCTATTCCTTCTATTCCTGCCTTTTCTCTTGCCAGCCTCTCGTTTGCTTTCCTTTTCCCCAGGTTTTCCAGCATGATAACGGCGCTCAGAGGATCGATGTAGAGCTTGGAGACCAGGGAGCCAAGCCTGGTTGGCAGGAGATCGCCATCATCGCCGCCCTGGATCATGCCGTTATCCCTCAAAAAATCGATGACCTTCTCCAGTGTGACATCCAGATGCCAGGGATCCTGCTGCTGGGCATAAAATGTGGTAGCGATGAATGCTTTTAGCTCCGGCTCATTTCTGGCAAAGCCTGCAGCGAATGTGGAGAGCAGATGGGTTCTCAGAGCGCTCTCGCTGGCCAGCTTCGACCAGATCTCCTCAGGCGTGCCGTGGATGTAGTGCTCCATCAGATCCTGCATCTCGGAGACATTCTTGGCCATCAGAAAGGATTCGCCATAAGGATCAAGCCCCGGCCTACCGGCGCGCCCGGCCATCTGGCGATACTCGATGACGGGAATGGGCGTCATTCCCCTGCCGTACTCATACCTCTTGTAGCTCTTGATGAGCACCCTTCTGGCAGGCAGGTTCAGGCCCGCAGCCAGGGTGGGAGTGCTGGCGATGACTTTGATCTTGTTATCCCTGAAGCCCTGCTCCACCAGACGCCTTTGCTCGGACAAGAGGCCGGCATGGTGGAAGGCGACGCCGCGGGAGACGCAGGAGGCGAGGCGCTTTGCCGTCTCGCTCTCGCCTGTGGCCAGAATGCTCTGAGAAAGATTCTCTGTGGCCGCATCGGCGGATACCAGGCCGCAGAGCCGGGAAGCTGCGGCTTCGGCGTTCTTTCTGGAGTTCTCAAAGATCAGAATTTGGGCTTCCTGGGAGAGAGTATCTTTGACCAAAGCCAGAGCCTCATCCTTCTTGGCCTCCAGGGGGACCTCGCCATCGGAGAACACCAGCAATCCATTGCAGATGATGCCCTCTCGCAGGCGGATGGGTCTCCATTCGCTGTTTACCAGCTCTGCGTTCAGCCAGGAAGCGAGTTCACGGGCGTTGGCCACGGTGGCTGATAGGCCGATGACCTGCAAATTGGGATTGCAGTGCCGAAGCTTAGTGATGGTCATCTCCAGGGTGGGGCCGCGACCCACGTCATTAAGCAGGTGTATCTCATCCACTACCAGGACGGCCAGGTCTCGCACCCAGGAGGCACCATTTCTCATGAGCGAGTCGGCCTTCTCTGAGGTGGCGATTATTATCTGATTTTTACCCAGGCGCTCGTCTCTCTTGTCGAAGTCTCCGGTGCTGATGCCAACGGAGACTCCCAGATCCCTGAACTTTTTAAAAGAGTCGTACTTCTCCGTGGCCAGGGCGCGCAGAGGGACGATGTAAAGGGAGCGACTGCCTTGCAGGGCGGCTTTGAGCATGGCCAGCTCCGCCAAGAGAGTCTTGCCGGAAGCGGTGGGCATGGCCAAGAGCATGTTCTTGCCATCCAGAAGGCCTCTTTCTACCGCTTCAGCCTGGGGCGGATATAGTTCTTTGTAGCCACGATCCTTGTAAAGCTTGACGGCCTCCTGAGAGAGCCACGATCTAAGGTCCTTTATCTCCAGCATCCAGATCTCCGGCATCTATATCTCAACATATGTCTCCAGGCTCCTCTAATCTTAAATACTACGTGAAAGTAGTACCTGCGGGATAGTAGTCACAATATCCTTTAAAGGAGCCAAAAAGCAGTTGACCATCATCATATAAATGCATCTTCCATGGAGGGAAACTAATGTATGCCGATCGGATAAAAAATCTCCCGCCGTATCTCTTTGCCGCTATCGATAAAGCAAAACAAGAAGCACGGGATAAAGGCGTGGATGTAATCGACCTGAGCGTGGGCGATCCCGATTTGCCGACGCCTGAGCACATCGTCAAAGCCCTGACTAAGGCGGCCAGCGATCCGTCCAACCATCAGTATCCCTCCTACGAGGGCAAGCTGACCTTCCGGATGGCTGTGGCGGACTGGTACAAGAGAACATTCGACGTCGACCTGGACCCGAAAAAGGAGGTGCTCACTTTGATCGGCTCCAAGGAGGGCATTGCCCATGCCCCCCTGGCCTTCATCAATCCGGGAGATGTGGCTCTGGTGCCCGATCCCGCCTATCCGGTTTATCACACGGCCACCGTTTTTGCCGGAGGCGAGCCGGTGATCATGCCGCTTGTCAGGGAGAATAAATTCTTGCCAGACCTGGATGCCATCGCTCCCGCTGACGCCCGGCGGGCCAAGATCATGTTTCTCAACTACCCCAACAATCCCATCGGCGCCTCTGCGGACAGGATCTTCTTCAAGAAGCTGATCGACTTTGCCAAAGATAATAACATCATAATCATGCACGACAATCCCTACTCTGAGACCTACTATGATGGGGAAAGGTCGCTGTCCCTTTTGGAGATGGAAGGGGCTATGGATGTGGCTGTGGAGTTTCATTCGCTCTCCAAGACCTACAACATGACCGGCTGGAGGATCGGCTCAGTGGTCGGCAATGCCGATGTGGTAGCAGGGATTGGCAAGATCAAGAGCAATATCGATTCGGGAACCTTTGGGGCGGTGCAGGATGCGGGAATTGTGGCCCTGAATAGCCCCAAGTCGGTGGTAGATGGGATCAGGAATGTCTACCAGCACAGAATTGAGATCCTCTACAAGGCCCTGAAGGATTTGGGGCTGGAGCTGGAAAAGCCACGTGCAACGCTCTACCTCTGGGCCTGGGTAGGAGGAAGCTCCATCGAGTACGCAGGAAGGCTCCTGGAAAAGACGGGCATCGTGGCCACGCCCGGTGTGGGCTTTGGAAAATACGGAGAGGGATACGTCAGATTCTCCATTACCCAGCCCACGCACCGGATAGAAGAGGCAGTGGTGCGGCTGGAGAAGATGAGCAAGTAATGAGGCAAGCCCCAAGATCGAGATGTGATTGATGTCAAAACCACAAAGAGCACAAAGCCCTTAAAGCTCGCAAAACTCAAAAAGGATGCACAAAGGCCTATCGGCTTTGGGGCTAATGTGGCTCTATCCTTTCTAAATTATGGAGGGAATAAAAGTTGCTGGAAAATTATTCTGCTAAGGAGATCGAGGCTAAGTGGCAGAAGACCTGGGAGGATAACGTGGTCTTCCAGCCCGAGCCGGACGATCGCCAGAAGTTCTTTTTAACCATACCTTATCCTTATCTCAATGGAAACTTGCATGCCGGGCATACGCGCACATTTACCATCGGCGATGCGGTGGCGCGTTTTCGACGCATGCAGGGAAAGAACGTTCTTTTCCCGATGGCCTTTCATGCCACGGGAACGCCCATCGTGGGCCTGTCTGAGCTGATAGCCAACCGTGACCCATTGATCTGGGATGTTTACACCAAGCTGCACGGCATTCCTGAGGAGGAGCTCTCTGAGCTAAACACGCCTGAGAAGATTGTGCTCTATTTCCGCCGGCAGGCGAAGGCGGCCATGCAGTCCATCGGCTATTCCATTGACTGGAGGCGGGAGTTTACCACCACCGATCCGGCTTACAGCAAGTTCATCGAGTGGCAGTACGGCATTTTGCACCGCCTGGACTACGTGGTCAAGGGCAGCCACCCCGTGCGCTGGTGTCCGCATGATCGAAACCCGGTGGAGGATCACGACATTCTCAAGGGCGAGGATGCCACCATCATGGACTTTGCCCTGATCAAGTTCAGAATGGGAGATAAAGTCCTGCCCTGCGCCACACTACGCCCGGAGACGGTCTTTGGAGTGGTAAACCTCTGGCTCAACCCGGATGTCAATTACGTCCTGGCAAAAGTGAACGATGAGACCTGGGTGGTCTCCAAGGAGGCCTACGAGAAGCTGACCTTCACGGACAGGACTGTGGCCTTAGCCGGGGAGATCTCGGGAAAGGAGCTGATCGGCAAGAAGGTTACAAACCCGCTGACGGGCACCGAGGTTCTTGTGCTGCCTGCCGGATTCGTGGACCCGGACAACGGCTCGGGAATCGTCATGTCCGTTCCCGCTCATGCGCCTTACGATTATCTGGCCCTGAAGGATCTGTACGGCAAAGACCTCTCCATGTACGGTATCACCGAGGATCTGAAGGCCATCAAGTTCATCTCACTGATTGAGTCGCCCGGATATGGGGAGCTGCCCGCGGTGGAAGCCGTGGACGAGCTGAAAGTCAAAGATCAGAACGACCCCAAGGCGGAAGAGGCCACCAAGATGGTCTACAGGCGCGAGTTTCATAACGGCGTTCTCAAGGCCAACACCGGAAAGTATGCGGACATAGCCGTCTCCAAGATCAAGGATGTTCTCCTGGCCGATCTGATCGAGCAGGGCATAGCCGAGATCTTCTATGAGTTTTCCGAGACGCCGGTCATCTGCCGCTGCGGAACGCGCTGCGTCATTATGTTGGTGCGAGACCAGTGGTTCCTGGAGTACTCGGACCCGGAGTGGAAGGCCAATGTGCTTCGCTGCCTGGCAGGCATGAAGATTATACCCGAGGAGTTTCGGACGGAGTTCATAAACAAGGTGGACTGGCTGAAGGACAAGGCCTGCGCCCGACGAAAAGGATTGGGCACGCATCTTCCCTGGGACAAGGAGTGGCTGATTGAATCGCTTGGGGATTCGACTATCTACATGGCCTACTACATCCTGGCCAAGTATGTGAACGCCGGGATGAAGATTGACCAGCTTCCTCCTGAGTTCTTCGAATACATCTTCATGAACAACGGGGATGCAGTCGCCGTAGCGGCCCTGACGGGAGTTCCTCAGGAGACTGTGCAGCAGATTCACGACGACTTCGCCTACTGGTATCCGGTAGACCTGAGAACTTCTGGCAAGGACCTTGTCGCCAATCACCTGCTCTTCTTCCTCTATCATCACGTGGCCATCTTCCCGGAGAGGCTCTGGCCGAAAGCTATCGCAGTCAACGGCTTCGTCTCCCTGGAAGGCAAGAAGATGTCCAAGTCCAAGGGGCCGATTCTCACTTTGCGCCAGGCCGTCGCTGAAAACGGGGCGGATGTGACGCGCCTCTATATTTTGGGCAATGCAGAAGGGACGGCGGATGTGGACTGGAGAAATGATGCGGTTGAGGCCACCTACGCCCACCTGGAGAGGTTCTACAATCTGGCCAGGGAGATTTTAGCAGACAGCAGCATCGATGAGTCTGCCGAAAAGACTCTCATCGACCGCTGGATGCTCTCCCGGCTGCAGAGGCGCATTGCGGAGGCCACCGAGGCCCTGGAAGGCATTCAGACCCGGCGGGCTTTGCAGAGTGCCTTTTACCTGCTCTTCAATGATCTGCGCTGGTATCAGAGAAGAGGCGGCAAGAACCAGCTGCGTGCCGTGCTCTCGATTTGGGTGCGCATGATGGCGCCCTTCACGCCGCATGTGTGCGAGGAGCTGTGGGCCTCCGGTTTGGGCGAGGGCTACGCCTCGCTGGCCCAGTGGCCGGTGGCTGATGCTTCTCTGATCGATCCGCAGGCGGAGAAGGCGGAGGACCTGCTGGAGCGGACGCTCAAGGACGTGCAGGAGATTGTGAGCGTTACCAAAGCCACGCCTACGAAGATCACGCTCTACACAGCTCCCGCCTGGAAGAGGGAGATGCTGCAGCTCGCCGTAGCCGCAGCTCAGGGCGGCAAGCTGGACATGGGAGCGCTCATGAAGCAGGCCATGGCAACGCCGGCGATATCGGAGCACAAGAAGGATGCGCCCAAGTATGCCCAGAAGCTGGCCAAGGCGGCCCACTCGCTCTCGGCAGAGGCGCTGGGGCTGGACGAGTTCGAGACGCTTGCTAGAGAGAAGACCTACCTGCAGACGGCGCTGGGTGTGCCGGTGGAGATCTACTCGGCAGATGAGGCAGGAGAGGACCCCAAGGGCAAGAGCCGCCAGGCGGAACCGGGGAGGCCGGCGATATATATTGAGTAGATTTGATATTGAGGTAAGAAGCACTGATTCCCAAGAGTCTGGGATTCAGTGTATTCGTCTCTTTGTCTATTGACAGCAGGTAAAATTGCCTTCATATGGTGTGGATTCCTCGTGAAAAAGAAGAAATCGAAAATATTGATAGAACCTCCTAAAGAAACAAAAATATGGCGGTATTTAGATATAAGTAAATTTATTTACATGTTAAGCAAAAAAGCCTTAATTTTTCCTAGAGTTGATAAATTTAAAGATCCCTTTGAGGGATCATATTCTAAACAGCATATCAAAATACGTGAAAGCTACTATGAGAATATAACTAATGAAGATATAACGGACTTTTTTAAAAAATATAATAAATATAAGGCTTATACCTTCGTCAGTTGCTGGCACATGAATGAATTTGAATCTGATGCTATGTGGAAATTATATCTCAAGAGCAATGATGGGGTAGCTATTCAGAGCACCTATAAGAATTTAATAAAAGCCTTGAATGAAGCCGAAAATGAACTAGAATTTCTTGTGGGACAAGTTGAATATATAGATTATGATAACGATTTTATGATTGATGATCCTAATCCCATATTCACTTATTATTATAAGCGAAAATCTTTTGAGCATGAGCGTGAATTGAGGGCTGTATTTACCAGGGTACCTACAGAAATGAAAACTTTTATAAATTTAGTAAGTATAAAAGATAATCTTAATATCTTTATGGATCATTCTATTGATTTGGATAATACCGTTGAGATAATACCAATGAACCTGAATACATTGATAGAGAAGATTTATGTTCCACCTACTGCAGACGATTGGTTCAAAGAAGTCATAGAATCCTTATTAGAAAAATTTGGACTAAATATAAATGTGGAAAGATCTGAGTTAAATAAAAACCCAATATTTTGATTAAATTACTAGCGACCTAAGCCCTGAAGTCCAGTCCGAGCCCGCCGAGCAGGCCTCGTTGACAAGCTCCAAGAGCACTCGGGCGCCTGAGCGAGCGTGCAAGGTCCCCCTCAAAGCGGCCTGCCCGCCTATCCAGATCCACCTGGCCCTCGGGCTCGAAAGGCCCCTCTGCCCCTGAGTACGATCGCTTGCCAAACAAGCCCGCCCTGACGATAGCGCCGCAAGCCCGGACGGCCCAGCCCATAGGCGGCGGCTACGAGCATCAGCCGGGATCCGAGCGCCGGCAGCAATCACGGCCTGCGGCTGCCCCGGCGTTGTTTCCGGTAGCACGAAAGGATCGCTAGACGGAAGACTGCTAGCGCCCGAAAAGCCTCTTATCCCAGCCAGCTCTTCCTGGTCCTCAGGCCCGACCGGCCTCCTGCCCCCTTGCCCGAGCGCTCTTCAGGCAAGCTAGCCCGCCCGAACGACCATGTAGCAGCCCCGAACGGCCCGGCCCACGGGCGGCGGCCAGGAGCGCAGCCGGAACCAGGGACGCCGGCAGCAACCACGGCCGAGAGGCTGCCCCGGCGCTGCTGCCGGCAGCTTGCAAGGATCGGAAAGCTGGAGACTGCCGACGCCGAAATACTGCCAATCCCGGTCCAGCTCTCCCTGGCATCAGGCCCGATCGGCCTCCTGCCCCCGTGCAAGAGCGCTTGGCAAGCAAGCAAGTCCGCCTGACAACAGCTCAGGCTGGCCCGAGCGGCCCGACCTCGGGCGGCGAACGGCGAACCCAGCCAGCATCAAGAAACGGATGCAGCAAGATTTGGCAGTAGAAAGCCGCAGTCTAGAGCTTTCGAGATCGAGAAAGGTTTATGGTATGGGACGACAGCTAAATTGATGAAGGCCCGGCTATGAGTAATGAAAAAATCACCTATCGTCTTCATGCTGTCCAGCGGATGTTCGAGCGGAAAGTCAGCACAGAAGAAGTGCGATATGTGCTGGAGATCGGAGAGGTGATTGAAGAATATCCAGATGACACACCCTACCCAAGTCGCCTGATCCTAGGAAGTTATAAGGGTCGCCTGATTCATGTCGTGGCAGCCAATAATTGCCTCGACGAGGAGATAATAGTAATCACAGTCTACGAGCCAGATCCCTCCGAATGGGACCTGGAATGCAGGAAGAGGATTAAATGAAATGCGTTATCTGCAAAAAAGCATCCACTAAGCCCGGAACAACCACAATAACCTTTGAGCGAGGTTGTTTGACAATGGTTGTAAAATGCGTTCCTGCTCAAGTCTGCCCCAATTGCGGAGAGGCGTATATCAGTGAAGCGGTTACATCCGAGCTGCTTAAGGATGCTGAGGAAAGAGCAAACACAGGAGCACAAGTCGAGATCCGGCAGTACGTTGCAGCCTAGTGTCGCGTCAACTCTCTAATGTCGGATAAAGACGAGAAAGTTTAACTCTGGCCTCGTCTGTGGTGAATTGCCAATTTACGCTAGCATTTTTATTATTTCTGCGCTCTTGCCACGCAGCTACTTCTTTCTTAACAATT
>DATLBD010000155.1:0-2991 GCA_035527135.1 Methanothrix sp.
TCTGCCTGATAGCATCACGGCCTGCGTAGGGGGAGGCAGCAATGCCATGGGCATATTCGCTCCTTTCCTTAAGGATGAGGACGTGCGCCTCCTGGCCGTTGAGGCAGGCGGGCGCGGTCCCGGCAAGACGGACAGGACGGCGGACCACGGAGCCAGTCTGGGCTGCGGCACAGACGGTGTTTTGCACGGCGCACTTACCAAGATCCTGCAGGACCCCTACGGCCAGATTCTGGAATCATATTCTGTGGCAGCAGGCCTGGACTATCCCGGCGTGGGCCCGGAGCTGGCCTTCCTGGCGGAGAGAGGGCGCGTGCTGACAAAAATTGCCGATGACAAGACCGCTATCAAGGGATTTCATGCACTCTCCCGTCTAGAGGGCATCATCCCGGCGTTAGAGTCGGCGCATGCAATAGGCTATGCCCTGCAAGAGCCGCAGGCCCTGGGAGATCTGGCCATCATCAACATCTCCGGGCGAGGCGATAAGGATCTGGCAACGGTGATGGATTATGAAAATCTCTGAAGCATTTAATGCAGCGCCCCTGCTCATTGTTTACATCTGCGCAGGCGACCCTTCGCCACAGGCTACGCCCGATCTGGTGCGACGACTGGCCGCAGCCGGAGCGGATATCATTGAACTGGGACTTCCCCACTCCGACCCTATCGCAGACGGCCCCACCATCCAGGCAGCAGCGCAAAGGGCTATCGCCGCCGGGATGAACACGGATGTCTATTTCCAGGTGGCAGCCGAAGCGGAAGTTGCCATCCCCAAGGTCTTCATGGGCTACTACAACATGATCTATGCCCGCGGCCTGGACAAGTTCGCCCAGGACTGCGCCCGATCAGGCATCACGGGCATGATTGTGCCAGATCTGCCCCCCGAGGAGTCCGGACCTCTACAGCAGGCCTGCGCCAGGGCAGGTGTAGACCTGATCTTCCTGGCTGCACCCAACACCCCGACGGAGCGGCTGAAGATGATCGAACAGCAGACGGCGGGCTTTCTCTACCTGGTGGCCCGAACGGGCGTCACGGGCGCCAGAAGCGAGGTTTTGCAGGGCACACGCGATCTCATCGCTCGCGTGCCGGGAGATAAGCCCAAGGCAGTGGGCTTTGGCATCTCCACCCCAGAGCAGGCGGCAGAGGTAATCGCCGCGGGGGCGGACGGCGTCATTGTGGGCTCGGTCTGCGTGGACCTGATCGCCCGCGGAGAGGTGGAGCGGCTGGAGAATCTGGTCCGTGACATGAAAGCGGCGGTGAAAGCAGCTAAGAAGAGCAAAGCTCCAATAGTTTGCTGACGAATCATACTCGTATGGATGAAGGGCAGGAGAGATTTGTAGAAAAGACGAGGAAGGATCTGGAGAGCGGCTGCAATGTGACCATCGTGGCCTTTGGCGATTCCATCACCGCCGGATTTGCCGTGCGACGGGGCTTTCCCTCTTTTTGGAAGCAGATGCTGGCAGAAAAGTACCCCGAAGCAAATGTGGAGATGATCAACTCCGGCATCTCCGGAGACATGAGCCAGGATGGCCTGGCCCGGCTAGACTGGGCCGCCCTCTCCTACGAGCCTGACCTGATCACCATCAATTTCGGCATAAATGACTGCGTGCTGGGCCTGGGCTTGGAGGAATTCGAGATGGACTTGGTAGAGATGGTGCAACGCATCCGGGCCGGCCCCAACTCGGAGATACTGCTGCTCTCTTCTCAGCCCCTGGAGACGCCGCCTTACGACGTACTGGTTTTAGATTACTACCAGGCTGTGGAAAGGGTGGCAAAGGAGATGGATGTGGGATTCGTGGATGTCTACGGGGGCTGGATGAAGCGCGTCCACGCGGGTACGCCCTTAAGTTCGCTGATCCTGTCCGGGCTGGACCACCCCAATGAGGCGGGCTACAGAATCATCGCCGAAGAGCTGATGAAGCTCTTCTAATCATAATAGCCGCCCGTATAGTCGCACATTCCTACTCTGGGAGAATTGACCACGGGCAAAAGCATATCTTCACCACATTCATGCGTTTTCCCGCACTCCTCGCACACCCGGCCCGTGTCCTCGTCGCTGCACACGCAGCACACCCCTGTGGCCGGCTTGCCGCAAACATCGCATTTGAGCTCAGGCGGATCGTTTCTGGCCATGATGCGTACGGGACCCTTACCGCCCATGGCGAGGCCTTCCCTTGCAGATATCACCTTGATGAGCAGCTCGGTCGAGGTTCCAAAGTCATAGATGTACTCGAATTTCATGCCCGGAGCCATCACCTTTTCCAGGGCGACCTTCATGCTTCGATCGCCGGGCTCAATCTTTTCCGAGATAAAAGACTCGCCTGCAATTTCAAAGCTGCTCAGGTGGCCGCAGCATTCCAGCCAGATGGCTCTTAAAAAGCGGTCCAGATCCTCTAATGTGGCCTTGGCAGGAATCTCGATATGCAGCCAGTACATGGGTAGGTAGAGTCCCACCACCTGCAGATGAAAGATGGTTTTGGCCCGTCCTCTGCCTGAACCTTTCCCCGACGGTCCTTCTGTCTCTGCTTTATTGGCCCGGCAGGCCTTCAAATGCCTGGATATGGCCGATTTAGCATAGCTTCCTGCACAGAAGCTACATGTTCCCTTTGAGCTTGATCGAGTCAAACCTCTTCCCTCCATTCCACCAGCAGACATGCCATTCTCTGCAATATCCGTTGATTAATGCAATTGCTACTGCCAACTCATAAAGATATTTGCCTGTATCAAAGCAAAGGATTCAACTTCTAATAGATTTCATGACAATAGTTATGAATCCTGAGAAGATCCATGAGGTCTGCCCGGTCTGCGGCAGCTCTGAACTCTATCTAGAGGCAGGCGGTTACACCGGCAAGATCTACCACTGCAAGAAATGCGATTACGTAGGTGCTTTGATCATAGAGGCGGACGAGGAGATGGCCAGAGCCATAAAAGAGGACTACGAGCACAAGAAGAGAGAATCCTTCATAGATAGCTGAAAGCCCGGACTCGCGCACCCGG
>DATLBD010000156.1:0-9833 GCA_035527135.1 Methanothrix sp.
AGGCTGAATTGTGACAACATACTGATCTCGAAGGCGATCTCCCGGGTCTCCTACAGGTCATCCCCCGGAACAGCTGCAGGTCATCCCGCTGGTAGATGGCCGCATCCATCCTCGGTCCCCTGGCCAGAGCCCACAGGCGTACTCCTTGGGCTGCGGGAGGTTGCTCGTCCGCTGGTAGCTGAGCGCCAAGGCTACGCAGGCGTAGCGAGTGGCCGGGCGCAAGATAGGGATATTGCAGCATGCAGAAGAAAAGTATCTACATAGCAATTGGGATAGATGCATAAGTATTGAATAGGAGATACAAGGCAATACGAAGAGGCAGAGGCGGCATGTCTTGGCCGTTACCTTTGCGATAAGAGGATAATGGATAACTCACATGAAGGCAAACAGAATGGACAACTTTACCAGATCTGTAACCTATGATGTTGTTAATCAAATCAGCCTTGTCAACAATGGCACGGTTGCGGCAAGCCCAACACATCTGATCGTGGCGCTGATTCCCAGCATTACGCCACATCAGAAAGTGATTTCAATGGAATTCGATTCACAGCACGCGGAATCCTTTTCTGATGCTTACGGCAATCGTTATGCGAAATTTGTATGTATGACTGATTTATCCCCTGGAGCCAGGATTGATATCCAGATCCAATATCAAGTCGAAGTGATGGGACAGCACTTTGATTTGAGCCAATGTAATGGTATGCTCCTCAATGAATCTATCAACGCGGAGCGCTATATTGAATCTGATGCAAAGCCGATTATCGACCTTGTAGAACGGCTGGCACAGGGCAAGAGCTGTATATGTAAAAAGAGTGAAGCATTTTATAATTTTGTAGCCGATAATATGCATCATGCAGGTTACGATCCCAATGATATGGGTGCTCTGATGGCATTGAAATGCCTATCCGGCGATTGTGTAGAATACTCTGATCTGCTTGTCGCTCTGAATCGCGCTGCTGGTATCCCAGCCAGAACGGTCGAAGGCCTTACCGGCTGCACCTATCAGGGCTATGACGCGGGCAATAATAAACATTGCTGGCTAGAGGTTCATTTTCCTGGCATTGGATGGGTCCCTGTCGATCCTACCTGGGGTCGCTATCTACAAGATCGTGCCACTTACTTCGGTAATATGACGCAGGACCACATTGTAGTTACTAGGGGGAGAAATCTCATTCCGCTGAATCCACTCCCTGATACGAACGGTCACTATCATGCCTATCGATATTGGTGGAAAGGAAAAATTAAGGCTGAATTAAACTCTGAAGAAAGATGGAGTATTCTAGAGCATAAATAAAAGGTATGTGTTTAGCTGTACCAGAATCGGTTGGAAGATACTGGTTTCAGTTTCAAATGATAATAATATATATTAACATACATTTAACCTAAAATCGATATCTTATGACGTTTTTGCCCTTAAAGCGCCTCCCAGCAATTAGTGACATGATAAATCGAAAAACCTGCCCATGGATGCTGATTACGGTGAGCTAAACACATACAATAAGAGATATAAGAGGTGCCCGGATTCGATAGAGATAGGTATGATATTCCGCATTAATTCTAAATGATTTCACAAACCGCTTTCACTTTCGCTCCGCTCCCTTGCCTCGCCCTCATATCCCCAGAGCCACCCATCTCTTATCATGGAAATCGAACTCCACCCGTCC
The DNA here is from genome assembly GCA_035527135.1 of Methanothrix sp. GTDB lineage: Archaea > Halobacteriota > Methanosarcinia > Methanotrichales > Methanotrichaceae > Methanothrix. Next base: position 1,665 of record DATLBD010000156.1, read on the forward strand.
GTCTCCCTGCTCTCCGAGACCTTCAGCGTCTTGGTCGCTCCCGTGGAGGCCAACGCCCTGAACAGCCACCTGGAATTGCAGTGCTACAAGATCTTTTTCATCAGCGGCAACTACTCCCGCATCCTCAGCCGGCTAGAGGTCTACTCATGAGGTGGCTCTGGAGGCGGCAGGCGAAGCTGATCGAGCCCAGGCGGGCGGTCAGCATCAGGGCCCAGGAGCTGGAGACTGCCAAGGAGATACTGGCGGAGGTCTTTTGTGCCAGGCCCGGTGAGGTGGAGGAGATGATTCGGAGCAGGCTGGAGGAGAGGATCTGGCCCGAAGAGAAGGAAGCCTGGCAGAAGGAGCGCGAGGAAGGGCGGTGGCCGGCGACGTTCTGCCTGGGGGAGTAGACATGGGGCGGAGATTCGGGTGCGGTTTCAGAATGGCAGACCAGTTTGCGCCCACCCCCCCGGCTTCATCATTTCCTCTCTCTCCCACACAGTCAGATCCTCGATGAGTTCTGAGACTATTGATCTTATGCACCCATCATGGGGGCATGGGAAAGAAGAATAAAGTTGTAAAGCTGTCCAATAGTCTTGCAGATGAGAATGAGGTGGGGTTGATCTATGTCAAGGGTTTCAGATCGCTTCGATGGCAAAACGATCGTGGTGACGGGCGGAGGCACAGGAATTGGTTTGCAGACCGCCAAGGACCTGCATGCAGAAGGAGCTTTCGTTCACATTCTTGGGAGGAACGCCGAGAAGCTGGCCAGGGCCAAAGAGGCCTTAGGAGGTGGCACCAGAGCCTTTGTCCACCAATGTGATGTCTCCGAGGAAGCTTTGGTGGAGGAGACTTTCAAAGCCATTGAAGATGCATCAGGCAAGGTCTACGGCCTAGTGAACAATGCCGCGATCAATCCATCCAGAAACGATGTCCTTCATACGGAGATCAAGGACTGGAGGAATACTCTGGAGGTCAACCTAACGGGCGCCTTCAACTGTTCCAAGGCAGCAGCTAGGCAGATGCTGGAACTAGGTAAGGGAAGCATCGTCAACATTTCCTCAGTAGGCGGCCTCAATGCTTTTAGGACGCGCACTTCCTACAACGTGAGCAAGTTTGGCCTAATCGGCCTGACCGAGTCCATGGCCATCGATTATGCTGAGATGAGCATCAGAGTGAATGCCATTTGCCCGGGATATGTCAGGACCGAGCTTACGGCACCTCTCTTTGAGAAGATGGGTCGAGAGAAGTTCGAGGCGCTCGTCAGCGCACACGCCATGAGACGCCTGGGAAGGCCAGAAGAGATCTCGAGAGCCATTTTATTCCTGCTCTCGGAGGAGGCCAGCTTCATCACAGGGGTGGCCCTTCCAGTGGACGGGGGTTATCTCCTCAAGGGTTAAACTAAGCATGACTTTATAGGCGGCTCTGAAAAACGGGCTATTCGGCCCAAGCAAATCAACTTTGTTAGGTCTCGGAAGATTGCCAGAATGTCATAGGACTTTTTTGGAAGCATAAAAGAGAAGTTTAACGCCAAATCCGGCTCAACCACTGAACCAGGTCACTGATTTTTCTGCTAGACAGAGGTGCTGTCTTTTTCTGATCCGTGGAAGCCGAGACACTTTTGGCTAAACAAGGCGTCCTATACAAACTCATTGACGTTCTCATTATTTGGTTTCCCCCTGATATTGAAGCCGGGCGGACTGGTGGTAACATATAAGGGTCCGCTCAGCTCAATTACATTATCTAGCTCTGCATGATAATCGTAATTGAGAAAAAGTCTTATGAGTTGAGAAAAAATCTGAAAGATTCATACCTCTGCTTGCTAAAAGGTTGACCGGTCTCCTGGGTCGATCAAGGCTCATGCAACTGGTCCGGACGACAGTGGCCCCAAACCTCAATACGCCTGCTAAGACAATTGAAACGGCTGGCCGAGGATCTTGATCAGAGCGTGCAAAGGCAGCCAGGGGCCGAATAGGTTAATTGATCTTTTCTTGAAACTGCCTGTTCAGGTGATCCTGCATCTCCTGCACCGCTTCTCTCAGAACCTTTTCGTTGTCATATTTCTGCATAATCTTCTCCAGATCGGCGCGAGGAAGTGCTGAGAGCTGCCGGACCTGACTTGTCAGATTGGGCACCGTCCTTATGATATTGTCCACGATGCTCACTGTGGCCTTTCGGGCCGTGCGGGAGAGAGGGTTGAGATCGATGGCGATCACCTTCTTTCCCATAGCTACCAGTGCCTCGCAGCGGTCGCCGTCCTCCAGTGGAATTAAAACCACATCCGCATCGAAGATCCCGCCCCGCGTGGCCAGAGCCCGGGCGTGCCCCAGGCCGGGAACGGATGTATCAGGATGCTCTCCCAAGACCTCTTTTGCGCCCTTCTCCCTGAGGAGGTCGGCGATTTTCTTTACCCGTTCTTCGGAGCGGTGGAAGAGGTTGACCTCCAGAGGAATTTTGAGGGCTGCTGCCAGGGCTACCATCTCCTCGGCCACCAGTGCGGCCACATTTCCGTTGACGCTGAGCGCCGGACGCTCTGCCAAGAGCAGCAGGGCAGCGGCAGCTCTCGTAGCCGCTTCTGCCGAAGGTATAGTCCTCTCGCCCAGTAGGTAGTCGAAACACTCGCCTCTACCCTGGGCTATGAGCCCCTGGCTGCTGGTGAAGCCTCTTTTCACACCCACCATCACGCGCTCGCGTGCCACTAAAGAAGCATATCTGGGATGAGACTCTGGAATATCAGTCAAGATTAGCACCTCTCTGTGAGATAGTAGTAGTATGGACCTCACCGAAGCCCTTCAAGGCCTCGGCCCCGGCCCCTCCAAAGGCGAAGACTGCATCGCCCAGCATGATCATGCTGGCCATGCCGCCTGCCGCCTCCACCGACTCAATGGCCTGCAGTGCCCAATCGCTGGCCAGACCCGACTGCACTGTGAAGCGGCGGGAGAGCTGCATGAAATGCGTGAATGTGGTTTTCTTTAATAGCTCCTTCAAGGCCGACTCTCCGGCGGCGTTGACCGCCTTCATCACTTTCTCGTCGGAGAGAACTTCCTTGGTGGAGATGGGGCCTCGCACCACGAAGTTGATCGGCAGCGGCGGGACGGGTATCCGATCGATGCGCCCGGTGCCAGGCGCGCCCGGCTGCAAGCGCACCACCAGGCCGCCTGCATTCTGAGCTATGACATCTCCCAGGCCCGTGCGGTTCGAGACCTCTGCCTCGTGGGCTACGGCTGCAGCCTGTTCCGCCGTCAGGCCCAGATCGAAGCATGAGTTGAGGGCGTAGGCGCAGCCCAGAGCACCCGCGCCGCTGGCCCCAAAGCCTGCCCCAAAAGGCATAGAAAGCTCCGTCTTCACCGTGATTGGTTTTTTAGCCAGCTTTTCCACCACGAATCTGGAAACTGGTGCATCGGACAGTTTACCATTGAGAAGGATTTCCGTATCCCTGACCTCCTGGGCGGACTGTATGGTCGTAGTAGCCCCAAGAGAGAGGCACAGGCCGCATCCGATCGAGCCGGAAAGCTGCGCCTCCTCCCGGCGGTGAGCTGCAAAAAAGCCGGTAATGTGCGACGGCACCCAGGCTCGGACGGTTTTATCGGAACGGTTCATAAGAGCTCCACCAGGGCATCGATGATCGTTTTTGCGATCAAGCTCTTTTTGCCTTCTGTGGCTTTGTGCTGGCCCAAGCGGTCGATTATGAGCACTCTGTTGTCATCCGTGCCCATGCCGCCCCGAGCGACATCGTTAGCCACTACTAGATCCAGTTCTGCACCCTGCAGGGACTTCTTGGCGCGGGCGATTAGTTCCTCATCCGTCACGCTCGTCTCGGCCTTAAAGCCCACGATCTTCAGATCCGGATAGGCCTCTCGCACCGTCTTGATGATCTTTTGGGTGGGCTTAAGATGCAACACCAACTCCTGGCCTGACTTGATCTTCTCCGTCTTCGGGTCGAGGGTGTAGTCGGCCACGGCCGCCGCCCCAATCAGGGCGTCGCAGCCCCTCGCCATTTCGGCCAGCACAGCGTCCAGCATCTCCTGGGCGCTCTCGGCGTAGACCTGATGCACGGGTAGATCCTGAATAAAGCGATGCACCAGCGTCACCTCCGCCCCGCGCCGGCGTGCCTCCAGGGCCAGGGCCACGCCCGTCTTGCCCGAGGCGTGGTTGGTGAGGATGCGAATAGGATCAACAGCCTCGGCATTGGAGCCACTGGTGATGACAATTCTCTTGCCTGCCAGGTCTGCAGGCCCAAGCAGCCTCTCCACTTCTCGCGCAACCTGCAAGTTGTCAGCGATCTTGGCCTTGCCCTCTTCGATACGCGGATCGATCAGCGCGACACCCATTTTCTTTAGCGCCTGCAGATTGCGCAGGACCGCAGGATGGCGGTACATGGCTTCATGCATGGCAGGAACTACTGCGACAGGCTTGCCGCTGCCCAGAGCCGTGGTGGCAAACGTTGTCACGGGCGTGTCGTCGATGCCGCAGGCCATTTTGCCGATGGTGTTGGCCGTGGCGGGAGCGATGAGCAGCAGGTCTGCCTTGCCCCCCACGCCACAAAACTGTACGTGTTCCACCTGGCCGGTAATCTCTGTGATAACCGGATGGGTTGTAGCGTACTCCAGGGCGTAGGGGTGCAAAATCTGCTGCGCTGCGCCGCTGGCTACAGAGTGTACCTCTGCGCCGCGCCGGATCAGGTCGCGAATGAGATCCACCACTCGTACAGCGGCGATGCTGCCTGTAACTCCTATTACTATCGTCTTTCCCGAAAGCGTTTCGCTTACTGAGCCTGTGATGTCGGAGGGCATAGTCGTCCTGCTGATATTTGCAGTTACTAAAAGATGGCTCTTTCCCCCTGGTCTGGGGGCCCAGGAGGGCACACCTGTGGCCCATGGAAGCACAAACCTTATTTAACAATTCAATTGAGGGACTATGCCGTGCCGGGGTGGCCTAGTTGGTTAGGGCGCGAGACTCATAGGGTAACACGATTAACGCGCGCTTCCTGAGGCATCTCGAAGTCGCGGGCTCGAATCCCGCCCCCGGCACTTTCTTACTATTACGATTTTAGGTAGTCTACCTTCATTGAGTTGACCTATTCTTCGTGGATCGCATGGATGGCAACAAGAGGGGTTGATTGCGTTCGATTGGCTCTCCATAAGTGCTATCTAGGAAGACGAGGTCTTTTGCTACGGTTTTCATATTAAACAACTCATTATCGGTAGACTATCCGATTTTATAAGCATCGAATAAGACCTAAAAGAGCTAACGAAAGGCTATTTAGTGCTGCTTTCTGGTTTGATCTCTGGGCAGTAGCGAAAGGCTAATTGAACCGATAATATACACCCTAAGGCTGCTAAAAATTTGGAATAAACTGATGGATGGAACTTTGGGGGGGTGATCCAGTAATACCGTATGCTGAGGCGAGTGTTGGACCATCTTCATTTGGCTCGCAAGCTTACAATAATTCAGACTAATTTTTAAGCATCGTGAAATTGCCTCGAAAAACATGAAAATGATAGAGAAAAGCGAGAACCTTTGCGAGGTTCTCGTTTACCTGCAAATAAACGCCCGGACCGGGATTCGAACCCGGGTCGAAAGCTCGACAGGCTTTCATGATGGGCCACTACACCATCCGGACAATAGCAGATCCCGCCTCCCAGATTCGAACCGGGGACATCGCGGTGACTGCGCGTAGCACCTCTACGGTGCGAGACATACTACAGCCGCGCACTCTACCAGGCTGAGTTAAGGCGGGCCTCTCGCTACCAGGTTATTCCTTGTACTTAAGCCCTTCGACAGAGATCATATACCGGGAACTTGTCACTTGGGATCGGTAAATACCACTATACGAATTATGGGCATTCTCCTCTCACCTTGAGCCCATCGCCTCCATGCATTTTAGAGGAAAATGCCTGCAGTAGGGCTGCGATCCTTCAATGATGAAGTGCAGGCAGTAAGCCAGTTGATGCATCCGCTTCGCTGTGAAATTTGCAATCAAAGTCATTGATAATTACTGGCTCTTCGCTGTTTTATGTGGCTAACCTCGGTTTATCATAAAATGGAATCTGGAGCAGGGATCCCAAAATCGGCATGCTGGATAACTAACCTCTCAGTCCGGGAGGCAGGGTTGGCATCCCAGAGGATTTGTACCTCCTGTCACACCTAAACGAAAAAGCGAGGAACATAATTGCGGATGAAAATTACGAATTTTAAATTGCTAAACTTATATCATCATTAGAGTGAAATTACATATAGGGATCTGTATGAAATGCAAATTAAAAATGGGCCTCATTTTGCTCTCCGCCATCATTCTCCTTCTTCCAGGAGCTTATGGGCTGAGGTTCTCAATGGGCATATTTGATGGAACAAGAGGTGCATCTGAAAACCTTCAAATTAACGCTGGATTGGAAACCACTTTTTCCAGCAGCATTGATGCAAGCCCCGAATACTATTCCAACACAATTAATGGTGGCGGTAATGGGCCGTTCAGTTTTGATGAGACGTTTCATTCTTTGGGCGGGGGTGAGCACGCGCGTCTGATCGCCAAATGGTCGGATAGTGCTCATTATGCTCATGATTTTAGCGTTGAACAAACCGGTGAGAGAATAAAGGTATCCCAGTTGATGGCGGTAGATAAAGGGCTAGATATTCAGAGTTCTGCTCAGGCATGGAACTCCTTGGGGCAATCAGCCAAAGTAGGGATAAAGATCCCCGAAGGTTCTTTGAAGGATTATTCCAATTATGGTGATGCTATGGATGAATCGGTCACAGCTGGTCAGAATGGAATTATTCTAAAAGGAACAAAATTCAATGTCTTTTCGGAAGCAAGTAAGATATATTCTCTTCAAAGATCGAGCAGCACAGTTAAATCATTCCGGGATTTGAGTGCTGAGACGACGTGCTACGTTGACTCAACAACATCCCGCACGAGGAGCAAGATAAAAGCTGTTTGAGCGCCATTGAGGGTTCATCAAAACAAAAAGCGCCAGAGGTGCATGGCGGCTTTGTGCTCCGCTATTTGTAATCCAGTAAGTTAGGGCAGCTTTCATGCATCTATATTTCCAGCGAAATCCGCGTTATTTAAGCTAAAAGTTTATTTTTAAATTCAATTTATTTTAAATTATCTTGGCAGAGGATTAGCTTTGGTCTCGGCAGATATCATATATAATATTAAATAAATGTAGTATAAATGGACTCTGCATTTTCCAGAGATGATCTGTTCTTGCGGCTAAAATAATGGGCTATGCCGATAATAGGGTCGAGAGTGACAACGAGTTAAGTATTTCATCTGTTGTCCTAGACTGTGATTTTATGCTCATAGGAATTATGTCCGATGCCCATGACAGCATCCAAGGAGTCAAGAATGCTCTGCTGGTATTTTCTCAAAAGAAAGTCGATCTGGTGCTCTTTGCCGGGGACATGATTGGCTCCGGCAACTGCTACACCTTCGAGGGATTCAAGATCCCAGTGAAGCTGGTCTACGGAAACAATGACGGCGACCGGGTCGGCCTGCAGCGTGAATTTGCCCGCGTGGGCGGCGAGTACCTGGGCGACTTCGGGGAGATCGAGGCAGACGGCCTGAAGATCGCCCTCCTGCACGGCACGCAGGAACCATTGGTCAAGGCAGTGGTAGCCTCGCAGCTTTACGATGTCGTGGTCCGCGGCCACAATCATCGCGCCGAAGTGACGAGGCACGGCAAAACGCTCCTGGTCAATCCTGGCGAGATTTGGGGCCACTTCACGGGCCTCTCCAGCATTGCTATTCTGGACACAGTCAGCCTGCAGGTGGAGACGATCGAGCTGGGCAGGTTCAAAACCTTCCGGGAGATCATCAACGAATGATGCAAGGCGCCTTTGTCCCTTCTTTAGGTTGCTATCTTCTGGTGCAGTGGTCAGGACTAAAGGTAAAAAGAGTCTATTTTTCCGATGAAAAGCCTGCAGAGACTTCTGGACTGGCAGAAGAGATCGCCACCTACTTGGAGAGCGGCGCGCCCTGCCCAAAGGTTGAGCTGGATCTATCGGGATGCACAAAGTTTCAAAAGAGGATATATGCCGTAGTGAGGTCGATCCCGCGCGGCCAGACCATGACCTACGGAAATGTCGCGACATGTGCTGGCAGCCCGAAAGCGGCCAGGGCCGTAGGCCGGGCCATGGCAGCCAATCCCTTTGCCATTCTTGTGCCCTGTCACCGCGTGGTCGCCAAGA
>DATLBD010000157.1:0-4944 GCA_035527135.1 Methanothrix sp.
CCGCTCTTGAGGTTGCTTGATTGTTTCTCCCTCGTGCATACTCCTAATGAATAAGTATTACCATCATATTATTTAATTTTCCTGGTCTAAGAACATTTTGTGGTAAATTTAGGAACGATTGATCGGGAGCTAAACACGTACAAAAATTGGTATATGTTTGGCTCATCATAATCAGTATCTATAAGCCAATTTTTCGAATTCCCGTGCCGCTAATTGCGAGGGGTTGTTTTAAGGGACTAGACGCCATTTGATATCGATTCGTCTGTACAATCTGTTTTTCCATGGGTTCTTGTATGTAAGAATACCTTCATAGCATCTACCTCTTTTTATGGGCTCGATTCATCGGTCCATGGATCCAGCGATTCATCGGGCTCGAGCTGTTGTGCGACGTCCATCATGTTTAGGTACATCCTGCGTTTGCTTTTTGTCCAATACCGGAAACCGAATTTTTTATAGAATTCAACTGCGCCGTCCTTTGGATCGACCGATAGATACCTACAGCCCAATGGCCCTTCTAAAGCAAAACCGATAGCAAGCGAGAGCAAATAGCTTCCAATGCCATGACCTTGGAGCCGTTTATCTGTGGCAAGTCTCGCGATCAAAATACAGGGATATGCCGGATAATCACAGCCGTAAATGCGTTGGCTATCATCTAGCTTATCTTTATCTAGTCGAATAGAATCAGCGGCCAGCGTGATAAATCCGGTGATGTGGTCTTTATAAAAGCACAGATGGGTTCTGCTGAGAAGAAACTGTTGCTCTTTCAGCGAATCATTTTTTAAAAAATCGTTTAATTCTTCGTCTCCTGAATCAAAAGGAGCAAGGGTATATTTAGCATTCCTGGTGTTGAGTAATTCGATGCTGATTGCCCTTTCTGGTATGCGCTCCATCAGAATTTACTGCAATTGGCCTTGTAAATTTTTTTTGCCTGGCGGAAAAACGCCAACTGCTCGGCGGTAAAGGCAGACCCCTTCTCGTTTTTCAAGAATTCTTTGGCTTCTTCTCCAGTGAGAGTTAGCCCCAACTCAACTTGTCTCGCCATATCGCTCAAGCCTCTTTTGTCTACGTTCGCTGCAAATGATACCATGCATGCATATAAAAGTTTTATGTATCGTATTTTAAATTCGTTGTTTGTTTTTTATATTATATGTTTTAATTTATGAATCAATTCATATGGATTTCACTCGCTTTTCGGGGGTGACCATGTTTTAAAAGACTACACTAGAAAATGAATCAATTCGCAGAAATGGTCCAATTTCCCATTGACTTGAGTCCATGTCAGAGATCCTAGTTCAAAAGTTCTGTGACAAGGGACCTCTCACAATTGCAGGAAAAGATAATATGTTTTGTTTTTTTCCATAAGTATATCTTAAAGCATAATTCGTTATATATAGATAAAGTAACGTCTTTATAACAATACAATTTGTCAGTATGTAGTTAAGATTAAATATTTTATCCACGGAAGTATGTATGGGATTTCTATGAAGTGGACAATTTTAGCATTATTTGCTGCTCTATTGCTGGCTCCCGCAGCCTGGGCAGCTGAAGAGGAGACCTCGCCAGATTACATGATGATGGCGGACGAGTTCATGATGGGATTGATGGATAATGGCTTTTATCTCATGCCAATGTCCGACCTGATCAATGCCTCGGAGAATGAAACTGAAATAGCCAACTGGGTCATTCTCGATGTAAGGCCGGATACATTGTATGCAGAGGGACATATTCCTGGATCAATTAATGTTCCGGACCCCGTGCTCGTGGAGAAGATGGATACGGTTCCCGTTGACAAGAAGATCGCAGTTGTCTGCCAGATAGATACCAACTCCGCTTTCGCAGTGGCTATGCTCCGAACATTTAGCGATCGCGAGGCATGGATTGTGCAAGGAGGCGTTCCTGCCTGGCTGGAAGCAGGCAAGGAGCTAGTAAAATAGAAAGGCAATTACTGGCTAATGACTACAATGGTTGCTCTTCCGAAAAAAAGAGCAACTTCATATTCTCTTTTTCCCGATGATGGACTTTACTGGCCCCTCCAGATGCTGATCTAAAGTAAGCAACATGAATGGCAGAGCAGAACTCGCGGCTGAAGGAATCTGCCGCCTTCTCGCAGGTATAAGATTAATTTTAAGATTTAAAAGAGGATATTGCTAACTATGACCTCCAAAATTGCAAAATCGCTGGAAAGCTTTCTTAGCCAAAGAGAAGGAATAAAGCCAAAGTCATCAAGGAGGATTGCGGCTTGCATAGTACTTATTTTGCTCTTATCTTTGTCTTCATTGGTCTATTCAGCCCTCGCATATGATTTTGCGGGAACGGTAGAGAAAGTCTCAGAGCCCAATGGCATGACGGTGGATATTACCCAACCCGGCACTTATGGATTGCAGGCAAAAGTCGAAGTTCTTCTCGATAAACCTTTGGCAGATCTTATCTGCTTCAAGGGCAAAGAGCTGCAATTCGAGATCCTGGGGCATGATATTCTGGGAAGGCCTGTCTGTGAAGCTTATCTTGAAGGGGTAAACATCAGGTACGTATATTACTGCAGGCAAAATTCAGCCGATTGCAGCTATTGCCGTAATTGCCGTAATTGTTTTGCCGGTGAATGGACGGGAAGATACGTCTATACCCCATGCGATGGACAATGCCTGTCATATTATCCGTACTCTTGGCTTCCATTGCAGTGAGAATTCAGGGAAGCTATCGGTGAGAAGATATTGGTGCAGATCTAGATGATCTATCAATGAGTTATAACAACCGATCACAACCAATCAACTGATAATAAACGATTACAAGTGATCGCTAATGGTGACTATGCTAAGATGAAGCTGGAGCGTAGTTCTGGCTGGTGCAGATGAGACCTGTTTTGCTAGGCTAATGCTGCATAAAACCGATAATTGTATCGGCCAATAGTTATGATTAGGAGGGGGGCAAAAGTCTCCTTATGAAGGAGGAAAGATGGTCGTCTACCTTTGCCAATTATACTACGGCAATCGACGTATTTAAGTTTTTCGTTCCTGGTGATCCTGTGTAGAGTCATGGCCCCTAGGTAAGAACTTCAGGCCAATATTCCCATGCACAGGAAGGCCTGAATCGTGCGTGCCTATCATTTTAAAACCTATACTTACTGTCCCATAGTTCGACAGATTGCGTTCCAGCCATCCGAAGGAGCAGATCTCCGGTCGCGCACGGCCCAAAAGCTACACCTACTTTGACCGCATTAGATCAGACTGTGCTAAAGTCGCATAACACCCTGGAAGAGGCCGTCCTGGCCCGTCATGTTGTCTGGATGCAGAGCCGCAAGGTCTTGAAACAATACTGGGAATGGTGCTCTGTGCACAGCCGGGCGTTCGCAGCCATTGCAATAGCATCCCCCCGCAGCCGTTATGCCGTAGTGGAGATGGATCTTTATGGTCTAGGCGCAGGCGGACTGGATAGAAATGCAGGCCAGGAGATCTTGCGCATTGTACTGGAGCAGCCTATGAAAGCCGGGTCGGTCTTTTTTGTGAGCCCCGTCTATGTTTCGGCATGCGTCCTGCAAAAATCAGCTATTGCGTTTGCCAGTCGCATTTGCCGGAGTGCGCAAGAGGCGTTATCATTAGACCTGATTACCCATGATGAATGGATTCATGGCGAGATAATGAGGTCCGAAGCAGGCGGCAGCAAAAAGAGCGCTTTTGCGCCCATCAGCGGCCAGGCCCGGGCAGATGTGATCGAGGCTCTCCTCAAGGATGATGATGCAGCCATCTTGTAGCAATCCTCTCTTCTTGCAGGCTCTTCTTTCGGGCCCGATCTGCAGACAGGCTGCTAGGCAAGCCTGGCAAGTATTGAGCTTAGGTGTTGACCGATAGGGGAACTCAATTCTATGCCAACAAGCGAGACAAAAACGGCAACGCAAAGAGCAGATTTGAAGACACCCTTGGGAAGAATCAAATCAAACATATCAACGCTCGCGTCAATCATCCTCAAGCCAATCTTACACAGCGTCCGTTTTAAGGCAGCCCGCCCACCTTGGGGCCTCATGCTCGCCTCTTGCGTTCGGCTTATGCTGCCCATACCCCGACCGTGTATTGGCGTGAGATCTCCAGGCAGATTGCTGCGCCGGTTACAGCACGCAACTTTTTCAGTTCGCCGAGATTTCAGTCTCACAGGCTCGCAAACCCAGATGCAACGCCACGACGACATGCATCTACCAAGGGATCAAGACCCGCCAGCCATAGGAACTAGCAGTAGCAGCATGCTGCTGCGCGGAGAAGTAAACATCTTTCCCTTGTCATCAGAGCATCATCGGATACGTTAAGCCTACGGCACGCCCGCTACCCTTTATGGCATGAAGCGGCAAACTATCTATATTATCATTATAAATACTTGTAGTTAGCAGTCGATTGCCCGGATGAGTGCAAGCTATTACTCAATCATCAATTACCAGAAAAGGGCCTGGACGGAGATATCGGAAACATGCGGGCTGGCGAGCTCTGGGATGGAGAAGAGTGTGCAAGAGGACGGATCATGGCGATACAGCTATGACTGGAATACTCGTGACCAAGTTCAAGATGGGCTGATCGGTGTCGAGAACCAGGTGAAGAAGGCGGCGTATATTACCAGGACGGAGAGCTGCTTGGCATCGAGAAAGATTCCGGAGACAGTGGGGATGCTGATCACTGCCGTTGAGGTGGAACTATGACAACCAAAACGAAAGGAATGAAGATTAAGATAATTAAAGACGGTCCATATCGGGTTACTGGTGAATTGCCTCTATACGAACAGGTAATAGTAACTGATGAGGCGGGCCACACCCGGGAATTAATTGATTAGGACTTACGCAGTTGAAACTCTAGACAATGAATAATTTGGATTTTTTATATATTCGCTTATGGCCCGACGAATGATTCCCCGCTTAGATTCAAACCAACTTCTTCCCGTCCTAAGTCTTTCTATTTCTAATCTAAG
>DATLBD010000158.1:0-7512 GCA_035527135.1 Methanothrix sp.
GTTTTTCTCAGGATAATTCGCATCCGGGGGCGGATCGATAACTTAAGATGTAAATTTTGACATATCCGACTTGAAGGCTGAGATGACAGCTTAAAAATCGGACAGAGACTTCTGCTTCTGCGTTTTTTGTCCCTCTGCCCCAAAGCTGAAAAGATTGCTCTGCCCCCTTCCCACGCAGAGCTGGTCCTTGGTAACCCCAAAAGTTTCGAGGATGCGTAGCACGGGCGGCAAGATCTGCTTTTCCACGTAGTACTCTGTGTCCAGTGGCAGGTTGTTTTCTAAAACAAAGGCAGGGTCCTCTGCTCGGTCTACGAACAGCTCTTTGCTCTTTTTTCTCCTCTTTCCCTGGACGATGACAAAGGGCACCCTGTCGCCCACGCCCGGCACGGTGCCGCCGCGTTCTTTGATCTTCTCCACCAGTTGAACATGCGGCTGCTTGTTTTTGTAGGAGCTGAAGCTCTTGGTGTAGCGGCGAGTGAGTGTCAGCTCCTGCAAGATCCCCGGATCCTGGGAAAGATCCAGATTCTGCAGTCGCCCCACCACACAGCGCACATGATCCACTGCCTCGTCTACCTTACCCTCTTTGAGGACCAGCTCCAGGCAGGTCTTGAGGGTCTTCGAGGTCAGATCGCACCAATCTCTTCGCACCGTCTCCATGCCTCTTACCTTGATTTTGTCCTTCCAGCCGTCGCCCACCGGCTCGAAGACCCAGAGAGCGTAGCGTTTCTTCGCCAGGAAGATGCCGCGCCGGGCGAAGGCCTCGAAGACCAGTTCCATGGGCTCGGGAAGTGAGGAGGTGACAGTTTCTGCAATCTTTCTGCCGATCAGCTCAGCATCCTCCAGCGAGATTGCCTCCGCCCGCGGCCCGGAAGGCCGCAGCCGCACAAAGACGCTGTCCGTGTCTCCATAGACTACAGAGAGGTCAAAGCATTTCTCTGCCGCCTTTCCGAAAGGCAGAGCATCCTTGAAGACCACCTCTCCATCAATAACATAGACCGAGACGATCTCGTCGATGATCTTCTTGGTGCGCAGGATGTTCTCACGGCCAAATGAAGTGACTGCATTGGCCAGTGCCAGGCTGTAGAGCCGGGCGCGGGCATAGCCCGAGTAGCCATAAAAGCTGTTGAGCAGAATCTTCATGGCGTACTGCTTGGCATCTAAAAAGCGGCGCTCATCGTCGCTTGCCTTTTTCATTAGCTTTTTGGTCTTGGTCCTTTCATCGAGCAGCTCTCGTAAGACTGCAGGCACGATGCCGGGCAAGACCTGGGAAGAGACGAACCTGCCTTTAGAGGGGGCAGTTATGATGTTTTCGCTTATGTCCGCCTTTACCGCATTGTCATCGGCCGGCGAGCCCTGTTTTAATACGGTCGAGTAGCAGAGGTTATGGGCCATCATGATGGTGGGATAGAGGGACTTGTAGTCTAAGATGACCACATCTTCCACCAGCCCTTTCTCCGGCACCAGAACGGCCCCCCCTTTCAGGTCTTCGTTCTCAAGATGGCGCTCGTCCGAGACGGCCGAATCGGGTTTGGGTGGCACCACCCGTTTCCTTTCGCGGAAGCGGCGCAAGAGCAGATTCTCCACCATGCCGGACTGCCCGCCGTTCACGGTATCCTGCAGCAATGAGCCGCTGGCCTGGGAGAGAGCTATGTACTTGTCCATGAGCCGCAGGTCGAGCAGCATGTGCAGAGCCAGTACGGCATCTCGTCGGGAGTAGCTGATGAAGCGGCGCAGACCTTCGCCATCGCCTCCTTCTGCCCAAAGAGTCTCGATCTCATTGGGGTTCACATCGTACTTCTCCATCTTGAGAAGCTCGGCAGCCGCGTTTCTAAGGGTGTACTGCTTGAGGCTGTAGGAGGAGCGGATGATGGGCAGAAGGTCCACCACTACCCGCCCGTTAACGGAGACGTCGGTTCTGTTAACGATCTTTCTTATATACCAGGAGTTGCCGTCCCGGCCCACCCGCGCCTCGACGTGCTTTTGTCTGGCTCTCTCCTGCAAATAGGGAAAATCGAACTCATTGGAGTTGTAGCCGGCCAGGATATCCGGATTGTAGCCCTGAATGATGGCGACAAACTGGGCTAAGAGATCGTACTCATCCTGGCAGGCTCGTGTGTCCGGTCGAGGACAGTCGATATTCTTTCCCACCAGCACCAGGTCCTTATTGCCCTGATATTCCGGCTCAAAGGCCATGCTGATTAAAATGACGGGCGAATTTTCCGCTTTGGGCATCTCTCCATGATCGGGCAGGCACTCGATGTCAAAGCTCATAAAGCGCAGCGGTGCATTGGCCTCATGCTGCACAGGATGCAGGGACTCTACGTTTACCAGTGGTAGTGCAGAGGTGGACGTCGCTGTGGAGGCCTGCTGGCCCGCGGTCCATTCCGGCAGGGGCACCTCCACCCATCCCATGCCTCCTAAGGACTGGTCGATGAGAAACCTGTTCTTAAAGAGAATGTCGGTCTCGTAGACGGCCTTGATGCCTGCCACCTCTTTTGCCCTTTCCCTGAGACTTCTCACCTCTTTTGGGTCGTGGGTGGTGATTTTGAGCATTTTTGTTGGGGTGGCCTGAAAGCCGATGGGCTCAAAGCGCTCCACTACCTCCACATCCAGTCCCAGTGCAGAAAGCTCCTCAATGGCGCTCTCAAGAAGCCCTTCCTCAACACCCGCATAAAAGTAGGGGCGAAAGCCAGCCACACGGCAGGTAACACTCTTCCCCTCCGGGGTGGTGCCGAAGAGCTGCACCAGAGGTTCTCTCTTGGAATCGTAGGTGTAGTTGGCGTCCAGGATCTGGAAGATCATTGTTTATAAATGTAAATTTCGCCTTAAATAGCTAATTGTGCCTGGGTGAGAGTGCAAAACTGGAGCATTAAAACTAAATATGTAAGTGAAAGAGGAGGTCAGGTGGATGCTGGTATCGGATTGGTCCTGTATTTGCAAAGCTTTCCCTGGGCACTTCCTCTGATGAAGCTGGCATCGTTTCTTGGCACAAAAGAGTTCTTTTTGCTCCTCCTGCCTGCCGTCTACTGGTGCTACAGTGCCGCCCTGGGCTTTCGTCTGGGCCTGATCCTGACCGTTAGCTACGGCATTAATGTCATCCTGAAAGCTTTCTGGCACAGCCCTCGACCCTACTGGGTGAGCCGGGAGGTCGAGATTTGGGCAAGAGAGCCGAGTTTTGGCCTGCCCTCCGGACATGCGCAAATCTCCGTCTCTTTCTGGGGGCTATTGGCCTGCCGCTTGCATAGCTCTCGTGCCTGTGCGGCAGCCATCTTGCTCTCCCTGCTCATCGGTCTCTCCCGCATCTATCTGGGTGTGCATTTTCCCCAGGATGTGATAGCGGGATGGATTGTCGGGGCCGGGCTGTTGGGGGCCTTTCTCTACGGCGAGTCGCATCTGAGCGAAAGGCTCTCCCGGCAATCCCTTAAAATGCAGATCATAATTTCGCTGGCCGCATCACTGGCAATGCTCGGCTTTTTTGCGCTGAGCCGATCTGCTCTTGAGAGCTGGCAAATGCCGGAGCTGTGGGCTGCTTATGATCTGGCCGAAACGGTTGTGCCCGTCGATCCGCTAAGCGCCGGGGACGTCTTGCAGGCAGCAGGCCTGCTCTTCGGCATGGCCAGCGGATACGCTCTTTTGCAGCAGCAGGGCGGCTTTTCCGCGGAAGGGCCCGTTCGCCAGAGGGTGGTGCGATATCTTCTGGGAATAGCTGGACTTGTTGCCATCTGGTATGGACTGGGGACGATCTCTTCCTTTGCCTGGGCAGTGTCTTACCTGCGGGCAATGCTGGCCGGGCTTTGGGTGGCATTCATCGCGCCGCTATGCTTCCAGAAAGCGGGGCTTGCAGAAAAATGCGCATCGAGCCAGGTCGATATTTAAAAGGCCTGGCAGAAAATGAAATTTGACCGGAAAAGATTCCGGCCAATTAGAGAATAGAAATCAGGATGCTTCCCGCACCGGCCCCAGCTCGGCCTCCATTTTGTCCAAGAACAGCTCCATCAAGCCCTGAAGTTGGGAAAATTGGTCCGGCGGAGCCAACAGCTCTTCCGCTGTTTGCACATACGGCCCCTCGGTCAGCTCATCGGCACAATTGTGGAGTAGACTGGCGATGCCGCTCTGGGATGACTCCAGATGAAATTGCAGACCAATTGCTTTCCCCATCATAAATGCCTGATTTGGGCAGGCCCGGCTCTCTGCTGTACGCAGCGCGCCGGGAGGGATCTCGAAGGTATCGCCATGCCAGTGCAGTGCTGTAAACCTCTCGGGCAAGACGGCGAAGATCGGTGAGGCTTTTCCCTCTTCTGCAAGCTTAACCGGGAACCAGCCGATCTCCCTGTACTCGTTTCTTCGCACTTTGCCTCCCAGCACATCGGCCATGAGCTGAGCGCCCAGGCAGATGCCCAGAACGATCTTGTCGCCTGCTATGGCTTGACTGATAAACTCCTTCTCCCTCTCTAGCCAGGGGTATTTGTCCAGCTCATAGATATTCATAGGACCGCCCATGATTATCAGCCAGTCGAAATGGGCGATTTCCGGTAGTTTCTCATCCAAAAATAGCTGCGTGCGGGTGAGATCATGGCCTCGGGATTTGGCCCAGGCCTCGATATTGGCCGGGCCCTCGAAGGGTACATGTTGGAGGTAGTGAATTTTCATGGCGATCGCCTCTTTTTGCATTGCTCTTTTCCAGGATTAATAATTTGACCTTCCCTGTCCGGAAAGGATTGTCTCATGAGCCGCAACGGATTCGGCTCAGATGTGAAAGGCGTTTTCGACTGCAACTTGCTTCAAGGTTCCTGCTATTGTCATGTTTCCAAGGTAGGACGGAACCTTAGCCCTTTTTGGCAAGGTGACTATCCCAAAGAAGCGTGATCTTTCTGCAATGCTTCCGCTTGTTTCAATAAGATGTCATGGATGTTGGTTAGATTATGCCGCCGCGGGTTTGATTATCGCTAGCGTCTCCAACAAAACCATAGAGGCGAGAGGGACACAGAGATAACATAACCACTACCTTACCCACACGAGATCGCGAGGATCTGATTTTGTCCTCAGTTCGCCGAAGCCGTAGAGGCGCAACCGCTATGAAGGACACCGCACTTTGAGCCGGATGGTGGGCTGGGCCGCCCGGAGTGTGAGAGAAATCATCTCAGGCGAACTTGCTCCCAGGGGCAGTGCAGTTGGTATCGATGCATTTTAGGGTAGGCAATAAAAACCTCCTGCTGATCTTGGATCAGCTGCTTTTCCTCTCCAGCCTTTGCCGATCCTCTTGGGCTTGGGCCACCATTGGACTGCCCAATTCCGTGAAGACAGACTCTGCTTGCCGAATCAGTTCCAGAGCTTTATCCAAATTTCCTTCCTTCTCTTCAAGTAAAGACAATTGGGCCAGGGTTAAAGCAATGCCGCTCTTGTCCCCCAGATCTCGAGATATTTTTAGGCTCTCCTGATAGAGCCGTCTGGCTTCGTCCAGATCGCCCGTGACGTAAGCAAGATTGCCGAGCTGGCCAAGCGACGTGGAAACTCCGCTCTTATCTCCTAAATCTTGAGAGATTTTCAGGCTCTTTTGGTAGAACCGTCTGGCTTCGGCAAGATCGCCTGTGTCCTGGGCTAGCATGCCAAGTTGGTGAAGCGAACTGGAAACTCCGCTCTTATCTCCTAAATCTTGAGAGATTTTCAGGCTCTCTTGGTAGAGCCGTCTGGCTTCGGCAAGATCGCCTGTGTCCTGGGCCAGCATGCCTAGTTGGCCAAGCGACGTGGAAACTCCGCTCTTGTCTCCAAGATCTTGTTTGATTTTCAAGCTCTCTTGGTAGAGTCGTCTGGCTTCGGCAAGATCGCCAGTGACATAAGCCAGATTGCCAAGTTGGTGAAGCGAACTGGAAACTCCGCTCTTGTCTCCAAGATCTTGTTTGATTTTCAAGCTCTCCTGGTAGAGCCGTCTGGCTTCGGCAAGATCGCCTGTGTCCTGGGCTAGCATGCCTAGTTGGTGAAACGACTTAGAAACTCCGCTCTTGTCTCCTAAATCTTGAGAGATTTTCAGACTCTCTTGGTAGAGCCGTCTGGCTTCGGCAAGATCGCCAGTGACATAAGCCAGATTGCCAAGTTGGTGAAGCGAACTGGAAACTCCGCTCTTGTCTCCTAAATCGTGTTTGATTTTCAGGCTCTTTTGGTAGAACCGTCTGGCTTCGGCAAGATCATCCGCGGCCTGGGCTAGCATGCCAAGTTGGTGAAGCGACTTAGAAACTCCGCTCTTGTCTCCTAAATCTTGAGAGATTTTCAGGCTCTCTTGGTAGAGCCGTCTGGCTTCGGCAAGATCGCCAGTGACATAAGCCAGATTGCCGAGCTGGCCAAGCGACGTGGAAACTCCGCTCTTGTCTCCTAAATCTTGAGAGATTTTCAGGCCCTTCTGGTTTAGCCTATGGGCCTCATCATATTCCCCAAGCAAATAACGAAGATTACCCAAGGTACGAAGAACATTAGCCAGGGATCGATCCCCTCCCTCCCCGCGTGGCAACTCCAGGTAATCCCTAATCAGCCCTTCTAGGGCCGAGGCTTTTTCTATCTTCTCCGACAAGCTTAAGCGGTCTGAAAACGAATCCGCCATGACCATCTTCTCCACGGCGGCGATTATTCTTAATTCAGGAGATAATTCGAATACACCGCTGCGCCATCCCCAAAAATCCGGAGCTTCCCTGGCCAGACGAGTCAGAGCATAATCTGGCAGCCAGATAAGAACGGGACCAGAGAAGGATTTAGGAAAATTATCGCGAGACTGATTCAGCTCGTCGAGAGCTAGTGCTGGACCCTCCGAGGGCACAGAATGCTCAAAGCCTAAGACCATGACTGCTCTTTTTCCAGCATAATCAGCTTTATCCGCTTCCAGTGCTTGCAGGATGGCTCTCCTCAAGCTCGAAACAGGCCCCATTAGCACCAATGTGATAATTTTTGCTTCACCTGCCAGTATTTCCCTCAGTTTGGCCGCCATCTGGCGACTCTGAATAGGCTGGTTGCACTTGACAAAGCCCAGGCGAAAGCCCTCTGCCAGACGGATGAGGCTTGCCATTTGAAGCAATATATCCTGATTTTGAGGTGATATTTCCGCTTCACCTAAGAGAGGTTGCTGCGGGGAAAAGTTCGCGCTAGCCGGTTCCGTCTTGACCGCGAACTTACTCAATTTGTCTCCAGGCATCCTTGAACTCCGCCAGCTCTTTCACAGCAGGATGAACATCGCACCAGCGCTCTCCATTCATATACTCCAGCACGCTAAGATTGTAAAGCATAGCCTGGTGCTGAGTATCATTTCGTACCTGCTTATTTTTGGTCACTTTAGCCAGAAGATTGAAATGCTCGTCAGGCACCATGCGCCCGTATTCATTTACCAGCCGTCTAAAAGCTCGTTCTGCTATTGTCTGATCAATAGGAGTTTTTCCACCACTCGCCTGGGCCAACTCGATGGTGTATGCCAGAAGCCGGACAAAGTCCCGCAGAACTCCACCACTTTTTTCTGCCAAATGCTTCACCACA
>DATLBD010000159.1:0-21963 GCA_035527135.1 Methanothrix sp.
CTTGATAACTTTGTCATAGCACTTAATGGCCTCCCTATATTTGCCTAATAGAAAGTATGCATTGCCCTTGTCGAACCATTCACCAGTGGTATTCGCCATAACAACTTATTGTCAATGTGGTTTAAGAAAAAGCTTTTGAGGAAATCGAACTAAATTTTCAGCCTAATGGCCTTCTGATTGGATTTCCGTCATGTGCCAATATGGTTAGCATCGGCTCCTCCATCACTTTAGCCCCGTCCCCTTGCCTCGCCCTCATATCCCCCGAGCCACCTATTCTCTATCATGGAAATCGAACTCCACCCCGCCGTCTCCCTGGCTCCCGAGACCTTCAGCGTCCTGGTCGCCCCTGTGGAGGTGCTGGTCGAAGCCCTCAACAGCCACCAGGAATTGCAGCGCTACAAAATCCTCTTCATCAGCGGCAACTACTCCCGCATCCTAAAGCCGGCTTGATCGCAACAACACATCGCTGGAAGTGCGCCGCGCCAACACCCTCTTCCAGCTCATGACCATCCTGGAAGAGAACCACCACAGCTTCCTGATCGTGGAGCATGACCCGATGCTCTACGAGGATGCCGAAGAGATGGTGGAGTACCTGGCCCAGGCCCTGAAGCAGACCTCCAGGGAGGCGACCATCCTGCTCTACGCGCCGGCTCTGGACCCTCACCTGCAGAAGATGACCGAGCTGGCCGACCGGGTGTTCTGCATCTACAGCGAGCAGGCTCCGGCCAAAGGCAAGAAGGCCGAGGCGAAGATACCGGGAGCGCAGGCTACTCTGGAGGCATACTCATGAGGTGGCCCTGGAGGCAACGGAGAGCGATCGAGCCCAGGCCAGGCATTTTCGTTGGTCTAAAAATAGGATGAGATCGATTTTCTCAAGATATGGCATAATCCTTCGTCTCAATTCACGTTATCCGCTAGCTTCTCCACCATCCCCCATTCCTCGCCCAGCTCCACCCCGATATCCATCCCCGGCTCGATCCTCTTGAAGCCGGCATACATGATGCATACCAGCTCCAGCGCCGAGAACGTCCTCCCCGGCAGTGCCCGCAGGACCCGGGCTCTCCTGGGGGTCGTTGATATCCAGCCCCGTATCTCGCCGATCTCGAAGGTGATCTCTTGAATCTCCTGCAGCGACTTCCCACGAAAAAGCCGCATGGCATCCAGCAGATAGAAGACCGCATCCATTCTCGGCCCTTTGGCCTTGAGCTCCCGGGCCGCAATCTCCCGCAGCCCGTTCCTGGCCAGAAGGCGCAGGTCCTCTGGTGCATCCATCTCCAGAGGGGTTCGAAAAACTAATTGATCAAAATGTTTATATATTATTAATATTATATTATAATATGTGTAAGAACACTCATTGATTTTGCCATTAGGGAAGAATATTCACGGGTTAAAGCTCTGGGAGATGATCTATCCGAGATCGAATCTCAGATCAATTGGGATCGATTCAGAATTTTAGAGCTATTGATATATAAAAATAGAACTAGTCGCGGAGGGCGTCCAAATATTGATATCGTAATTATGGTGAATGCGCTCGTACTTCAGAGCTGGTTTAAGTCTATCAGACCCAGAACTGGAGCGCCTCCGAGATTCTCTTTTTAATAGGACGAATACAACGAGGCCCCACGAGAATTCTCCTGTTGTCTACATTCGTATTAATTTTATCTTTGAATAAGTTTGTAACTATTCCAAGAACCGTAGCACATACTCCGAGAAACATGACGAAAATAGTTGCAATTAAGCCATATTTGGCGGATTCAACCGTTTTTTCCAAAGAAAAATTCTCTTTGATCTGAATAGTCCGATAATCGTATCTTTCCGGAATTCTTTCCAGAATTTTAGTGCTATTATTTTCAAAAATTATAATGCTATTATTTTCACGAATTCTAATGTGGTTATTTTCAAGAAGTGTTGTGCTATTATTTCTAAGAATTATAACGCTTTTATTTCCAAGAATTTTTTTGCTATAATTTCCATGAAGTGTAGTGCTGTTATTTTCAAAAAATTTATAAGTCAAGCGGCGGGGTGTCACTTGATACAAAATGGTATCTGCAAACGCCAGATATCGCATTCTGGGCAAAGCTGCCAGAAGGATGCAAGGTGGGAATGTTCCTGAATCGAATGGAGATCAAATTAAATATTAGATAAAGAATATAATAAACAGGCCGGAGTATATAAAGTCCAAACATTCGGGACTACACACTATTTTTGTCGGCTCAATATGCTTATATCAGTCATAAGCAATCACTATTTTTGATGAGATCGATTATTGGAATATCATTACTACTATTACTCGTTCTGCCGAGTATGGCTATATCCCCTATAGAGCAGTCATATGTGGATGGCGTGAATGACGGCGTAAAGCTGGGACGACTGATGAATAATATAGAAGAGTACAATATCGCTGTTCAGCAATTCAATGACAAAATAAATCAGACTTTCGGAGCCAATGCGTCAGTAATGTGGCTCCCCAAGATCGCTACCAACAATACTATTGTGCCCGACACTTTCACGAGCTTGAAGCCTATTCACAAAATGGATGGTACTCAAGGCGAAACTACTGTTGTACAATATTGAAAGGTCTTCCCTAACGCCAAAGGAAAATCGGGAAGATAAACTTTCGTGAACAGGAGAATCTGAGCGAAAGCTATCGCTCAGATACCTCAATTGGATGTTTGACTCAAATGTCTTGCGCGATTGAATTAAATTTTCAAAATTAGAAAATAGGCTCTGCATAACCGTCGTGCAACCTATTGACTACTCAAAGGGTCATTCCCTAGAATTTATTCAGGCGGGTTGGGGATTCTGGGCTTTAGAGCTGCTTATCCAATTCCTGCCGAAATCACCACCCACGCTTTGCGGATAGCTTGTGCTTTGGACATAGCAGCCTCCGACTGATAGGCAGATATTAGTGATATGATTACTGCAAATGATTACCACCACAGGGACACAGAGCGCACGGAGGACTCACAGAGCACTCTATTATCCCATTACTCACTCGAATACAGCGAGGAACCTAAAAGTCTTTTATTCATTTATAGTTCTTTGCGCTAGTATGTATAATACTATTTAAATACAGAATGCGTTTCCCCAGGGTATAGGCAATTATATAATATTATATGCGTTATATCTAATTATGTAAACAACTATAAACTTGCCTGCGCTCTTAATTGGTCCCGAATAAGGCTTTTCTATAAAGAGAACCAATATTAACAGGGTGAAAATTCAATGAGATTATTAAATGTAGCAATATTAATGCTGCTTTTCTCTTTTACAGCATTGGCATCCCCGGAAATGCAGCAGATCGGACCTTATACAGTATCGTTCAACATGAATACAAATATGATCTACCAGATTCAACCGCAAGCTCCGGTGACCTACCCACTTGGTACCATCTATCCTCTCGTGATAGTGACGGACAATTCAACTGGCGCATCCATAAGCATAACTCAACACAGTAATCTCACAACTTCCACTCCGGAAGTGAACGAGGAGATCACAGCTCTGCGCATGTCTCTCAGGGGCATTAATGTCACTGCCCCAGTGGAGATGGTCATGGACAACATGAAAGGTTTCCTGATCTCTGGAATGCCTTTTGCTGGCATAAGCAATGCGCCTCCCGGAATCACGCTTTACGAGGCTCAGTATTGGCTCGATAGCAAGGACTGTGAATGCGGTCCTGTTTCTGTGGGCACAGTACTCGTGAGCATTTCTTCGACATATCCAAAGGATGTGACACAAGGTCTTTTGAGTAGCATTCATGTGGCTGCTAGCCAGATGCCGCTATCGACCACAATAACGCCCAGCGTAGATTACCTCAGTCCCAACATCAGCCAAAGGATCAACAACAGCGCAATGGTGCCAAGTGGAGATTGGAATCGCCCTGATCGCTCGATGATAGACCAGGCCCAACAGGCTCAATCTTCTGTCAATCCCTTGCCAGATTCGATAAATACTCAGCAGTACGTATCTCCATCACAGATACCGATAGCAGCATCATCTCTTAGGAATACTTCTGTGACAATTAATTATCCTGGCCCGAGTAGCTTCCAGGTGTACGTCGACGGTGCTTACACAGGCACAGGTATTGGTGGGAGCCTAACCTTCGAAGTCAGAGGTGACATGTCTCACATGATAAGCATCTGGGATAGCTCATGGACATATCAGAAGGATATCTATTTCCAGAGCGGGTTGCCCAAAGTGATCTATGTGGAAGCGGTTTAGTCATTCTCGCTAATTTTTTTATGGTTACATCATGAGTATGCCTCCAGAGTGTCCTGATTGCTAGGCACCTTCATCTCGACTCTTGCCCTGCTTTTCACTTTTAGCACCTCATAGAAACAGAACAAAAGGTCGGCCAACTCCGCCATCTTCTGAAGATGTGGATCAAGAATGTGGAGATAAGGCGCTAACCATATTGGCACTTACAGACCATGCTCTTCTAGCTGTGCTGAGGCAAGTATATTGGCATGCTATTCTCGCCCCTTCCGTGCACCCAGCATGGCTATTTTGCATGATCCGTGTTCACTCTGACCGACAAACGACTTCCTCCGAGTGGCTTTGGGGCGAAGGCAGAAAGAAGGGATCATAAAAAAAGGATATCATCGGCCTGGCTTTTCGGTCCCAACAGGAAATAGGAGGGAGGGAGAGCCAACAAGTCACAAAAGATATAGGAGGGAACATGCTCTTATCGACTCTCGCCAATAACCATATAGGCATGTGACGAAATAAACATGTTTTGATTATGTAGAACTCATATGACGGAAATACAAGATAAGGAAAAAGGATGAGGACCCAGGTATTAGCTTTAGGAAAGCTTGAACGAGTCCGTGGCGAGTTGGCGTTTTAGTATCCGTTCACCCAGAAAACTGCCTCTCCTTATCCAGCTATAATCTTGCCAGTAGCCATAGCAGGTGTTCTTGACTGTCCACAGGCGTTCTTTAGTTCCTTGCACTTTGCCACTCGATACAGCGAGGAACCCACCTAAGTCACCTAGAAAATACGTGACCGCGACACAAAATCGCAGCCTGTCGCGACAATAACGATTAGTTCACATATATTAGTGTAATTTTTATCTATAGACACTTGCCGTAATTCTATATAGATGCAGCAAAAGAAATACATTAAAATCAGTATCTTGCGCTGTTTTCTAATAAGAATTATTGGGATCAGTATCTGCCGCAAGGTTTAAATTAATTAAACCCAAGTTTATCGACTAATGCCGTAAATCAATATCTGGCAGATGAGTTGATCGGGTATTGGAGTGTAAGGGAAATGAAGAAAGAATTATAGTCAAGAACCTGAAGACTTGCGCTAACGATCCGCATGCAACGCCTCATCAACAGGTCTGATTAGTATCAATCGTTGGGTGCTTGACTATAGTTCTAGCATTGGTCATAACCATATTGCTGGCACCAATCAGACCAAGGAGGAATTATGAGGTCTATCGATCTAGAAGAAAAAACCGAAGCAATTATAGCCACTTTGGGATTGCTAGGAGCTTGTGCTCTTTTGGCGTGGATTTTCTTTTCATCAAGTGGATAAGCGTCACGTCATTAATGCAAAGGGTCGCTCCGGCTACGATCGCCCGCTGCCCAGAATGAGCAAGGATCTTCAGTCCAACTCAGGATCTCAGCAGGGAATCTTAGTGGATCAATTTCTTGCTGCAAGCCACCAGAGCGGCCTTCAGCATCTCTATCTTGGCCGGTTTACTTAAGAAGCCGTCCATGCCTGCAGCCAAACACATCTCTCGATCGCCCTTGAGGGCAGAAGCGGTCATGGCGATGATCGCTGTCTGCTCCCCATCCGGCCATCTTTGACGTATCGCCTGGGTAGCTTTCAGGCCATCCATTTCAGGCATCTGCACGTCCATTAACACCACATCGTAATGCTGGCGCTCCATAGCTTGCAAAACCTCGATGCCGTTGGCTACCATATCCGCCCGATATCCCAGCTTATTGAGCATTCTATGAGTCACAATCTGGTTAATCGCATTATCCTCAGCAAGCAATATGCGCAAATCATGGTTCAATCCTCCTTTCAGATCGAGCATTGGTTGAGAACTATGCGTGCGGATATCAATAGGCTCGTCAAGGGTCGGTTTCGCCAGGATTGTGAAGTAAAAAGTGGATCCTTTGCCAACTTCACTCAGAGCCCACATCTTTCCACCCATTATCTCAGCTAGCTTCTTGCTTATGGCCAGTCCGAGTCCAGTGCCTCCATACCGGCGCCTGGTCGATGCATCGACCTGACTGAACGACTGGAATAAGCGGCCCAGTTTATCTTCTGGAATCCCGATTCCAGTATCCTTTACAGCAAAATGGATTTCATGGTCGCCGCCTTCGATAGCTCTGCTCGAAATAGAGATGGTGATTTTGCCTTTTTCTGTAAACTTCACCGCGTTATTGAGTAAATTAGTCAAGATTTGACTGATCCTGGTAGGGTCGCCCAAGATTACAGTTGGAACATCGTCTTCGAAGATGTACTCTGTATCCAGGCCCTTCCCATTGGCATCCGCAGATACCATATCCAAAGACACCTCAAGGCAGTCACGCAGGTCAAAGGGCTGGTACTCCAGTTCAATCATGTCCGCCTCGATCTTAGTGAGATCAAGGATATTGTTGATGATAACGAGAAGCGTATCTCCACTGCTACGGATAATATCAACGAACTCCCTCTGGCTCTTCGTGAGCTCCTCATCCTGCAAAAGGCTGGTCATGCCTATTACGGCATTCATGGGGGTACGAATCTCATGGCTCATATTGGCCAAGAACTCAGACTTGGCCCTTGTGGCGGACTCAGCCTTTTCTTTGGCGATCTGCAATTCTTCCTCAGCGTGCTTACGATCGGAGATGTCCCTGATCGATTCGATCGCTCCAAAGACATTTCCCGCAGAATCAAACAGCACTGCAGCTTTTCCATAGAGGTAGATGGCCCCTCCTTTCGTATTCGGCATATATGCCCCTCCTTCCAGAGTTCCATTTTTCCTCTCGATATGTCCGTATTTATCCTCGATATCCTCTTGTTGCTTGAGGACCAGATCGATTAGTATCGGCCTCCTTTCACCATAGAAAGGCACAGAGTACTCATAGTTGCCCTTCCCCAGCATATCCTTAGGCTTTATCCCGGTCATCGCTTCTATAGCTCGGTTCCAGGCTATTACTTTGCCCGCTTTATCGATAACAAAGGTAGCATCAGGCAAGAAATCAATGATATCTGCCAGGTGCCTCTTAGACTCCCTGAGTGTGATCTCAGCATGTTTACGTTCAGTTATATCCTGGCCCTGGGCTATGGTGGCTAAGATAGTAGTTCCATTCATACCGTACAGATTGGCAGAATTCCATAGGACTATGCGAACAGAGCCATCTGTCCTCAAAATCGGAATCTCCACTACATCCCAGCGCTCTCCGGATAGTGTGCGTCCGATATGCGCAAGGGCTCTCTCTTTACTGTCCTCAGGGAACAAAATGTCCAACGGCTGGCCAAGCACTTTTTTCACACTGCGTCCGGTTAACCGCTCAAAGGCTTGATTAAACCTAGTTATCCTGAAAGATGGGTCCCAGACAATGATGGGTGCATTGGCATAGTCTATCAAGTTCTCCAGGTAATCCCTGGTCTCACGCAGAGCTTCTTCGGCCAGCTTGCGTTCAGTGACATCATTACCAATACACAGAATCTCCGTAATTCGTCCGCTTTCATCTCTGATGGGTCGGTTTGTCCAGGCGATCCACACTCGCTTGCCGTCGCGACACACGTTTTCGTAGAGGTTGTTGACATAGGAATCTGGGTTCAATCCTATATCCTCAATCATCGTCCTAAGATTGCGTCCGGTGGACTCTATCTCGGGGACGATTGTCCCTAAAGCATTTTTGCCCAATATCTCCTCTTCACCATAGCCGAAAAAGCGTTGAGCAAACCTGTTGATGAAGGTTACAACACCAGAGGGTTCCATCCTCAAGATAACGCTGTTAGAACTTTCAACTAGCTGACGGTATTTCTCTTCATTATCTTTTATTTTTTTTTCAGTTCTATGCTTGTAAAGAGCTATCTTAATGGCGACGTGTAGTTCTCGATCATCAAATGGTTTAATAATATATCCAAAAGGCTCAGTTACATTTGCACGTTCTAGAGTTTTTTCATCTGAGTAAGCAGTTAGATATACTACGGGGATATCGAAACGATCATGAATTTGCTGGGCAGCTTCGATGCCATCCATTTTTCCATTCAGATGAATATCCATTAGCACAAGATCTGGGAGCAGCTCCTCTGCCTTTTTTATAGCTGCTTCTCCTGAATATGTGATAGCAGAAACATCATATCCTAAGTGTACAAGACGAGTTCGTATATCCATAGCGACGATGCTTTCATCTTCTACAACCAGAACATTCACATTCGCCATGATCTCTTTCCTTATAATTAAATTTCCGAAGAAGCAATTCTAAATTCTGTTCCAGAGCTACTATCTAATTCAATCGTTCCGCCTATCTGATCAGTCAATGTATTTACCAGCTGCAAACCAAGCGACTCCGTCTTGCGAAAATCGAGTCCTACAGGAAATCCAACGCCATTATCTCCGACAACGAGATTGAACCCTTCGTCATCCCGATTAAAGTCGATATGGATCTCGCCCTTCCTACCATTGGGAAAGGCATGCTTCAATGCATTCGAAACGAGCTCGTTTACTATTAGGCCACAAGGGATTGCCGCGTCTATTCCGATAGATGATTCAACAACATTAATCCTGAGCTGAACTCCATCTGATTTGGACTTGTACGATATGAAAAGGTCTGAAACCAGCCCCCTGATGTACTCAGCGAAGTCGATCCTCATGAGATCATCGGATCTGTAAAGCCTTTCGTGGATCATTGCCATGGATTTGACCCGGTTCTGGCTTTCCTTGAATAACTCCCTAGTATGCGGGTCGTCGACATAACTCGACTGGAGGTTGAGCAGGCTGGAAATCACTTGCAGATTGTTCTTGACTCTGTGATGAACCTCTTTCAAAAGCACCTCTTTTTCCTCAAGAGAGGATTTGAGCTGCGACTCTGTCAGCACTCGATCGGTAACGTCTCGGGTGACGGATTCAATGGCTTCCAGCTTGCCTGATTCGGCATAGATGGGAACACTGCGCTGCTCAGCCCAGATACATCTTCCATCCTTGCTCAATAATCGTAGCGTTATGGGAGTTGATGATGGTACCTCGCCCCATATTATCGACTCAAATAGATGCAAGTCATTAGGATGAATAAAATCCAACGCCAATTCTGGTTTTGAGTAGAAATCTTCTGGAGAATAATCTAATATACTCTCGACAGCCTGGCTAATATATACTATATGAGGTTTAGGATTCAAGGCTAAACGGGAAATAATGTCGGGGGCGTTCTCGGCAAGGCGTCTGAATCGAGCTTCGCTCTCTTGCATTTTCTCTATTGCCTGCCTTCTCTCTTCCTCAACTCCTATAGCTGAAGCAATTATATCCATGTACTTCTTGTCTTCATCAGTGGGAGATCGATCGCCTCTATAAAGGACGCACAGAGAACCTACATGCACGCCATCAAAGGTTGTAGTTCTACCAAGATACGTCTTTATCCCGAAGCGAAGCAAATCCGGATTTGCCAGTGCGTACCTGGTTTGATCCAGATTTCGGATAAACAGGAACTTATCTCCCTGGCGCTGGACAAGTTCGTAGCACATTTGGTCTTCTAGTCGATCCGCAGGAACGAAATCTGGCGGCACGTTCCATCTGCCAACGATGTTGAACTTTTCCCCATCAAAGCGGCTATAGATAGCACAGTCTCCTTGAAGCAGATTTCCGAACAAAGCAATGAGGGAATTGATATTCTCAGTGGCATCCGTACCAAATGATAGAAGGCACTCGTTCAGCCGTGAAAGCCTATCTTGGGCAACCACGCGTTCAGCAATTTCCGCTTGAAGATCTTTATTAGCGACTTCGAGCTGTGCAGTGCGTTCTATGACACGGCTTTCCAGCTCGGAGTTGAGCGTTTTGACCTCTTCTTCAACCTTTTTGCGTTCTGTAATATCCAAGACGGCTGCCTGCACTGCAGGACGTTCCATGAATTTGATTTGCGTGGCATGCATCTCCAGCCAAACTGAAGTCCCATCCTTCCGGATAACGCGAAGCTCATATTGTTCCGGAATAGATTTTCCGCTTAGCCGGTCGAAATAACGGCTCCAAACCAGCTTTCTATCTTCGTGATGCACGCTGTCCATTACAATTTCTTTCGAGCCAGCTAGCATCTCTTCAACAGAGTACCCGACAATATTTGCCAGAGCCTGGTTCGAAAAGACAATGCGACTATCCTGTAAAATCATTAGCCCCTGCAAGGAGTGATCGACGATGGCTCGATTTGCCTCCACTGCCTTCTTGCGCTCCGAGATGTCGCTCAGGAAGTTCAGAGTAGCCGGTTGGCCTTGCCAGTCAATCGTTACAGAATTAATTTCGACCCACTTGAGATTTCCATGTTTATCGATGGTCCTAAAATCGTAAATTTCAGGAAGATTTTCATTTCTAAGCCGCTTCAGGTGATTTTCGACCACAATACCCTGGTCTTCCGGATGAATAAGCTGCGAAAAAGGCATAAATGAAAGTTCTTCTTTTGTATAGCCTGAGAGTTCAACCAATTTGTGATTGAAGAACTTGAGGACTCCGTCTTGAGCCACAATTATCATTTCGTTGGCATTTTCTACTAACTGCCTGTATTTCTCTTCAGATTTTCGCAGCTCATCCTCCAGCCGAACTCTTTCGGCGATCTCCTCAAGGTGGCCCTTTTCCTCTTGCTCTAGCTTACGGGTCTGATTTTTAGCGTGATCAAGGAGATTCTTGAACTGACCGGTCAAACTGCCGACTATAATGGCAAAAAGATGCATTGGATATAGAGGCATAAGATATATGAGCGTTATTTCTTGAAACTGGCTGAAGAGAAGAGCGTTCACAGGTATGGAGAGAAAACCAAAGAGCAATCCGCTACGCGTTCCCAATAACCATCCTGCCATTGCCACAGGCACGAAATACAGGACGTCAGCTGCTTCTCCTACTACTAAGTAGATCGGCTTGAACATGATCATATAAGCTGCTACTATTCCCAGGAGGAGCAGCAATTTTTCGTTGTGACTCCCGTCATCGAAATGCGATAATAGGCGAACCCTCATCTATTTTATCCTCTATGTAGACCTCTTATTTTTTCGTCAATTGCCGACCCAAAACTCCAAGCTACATTTTCGTCGAGTGCATTCTATCTTAAAATCTTTTATTTTGAAAAGTCCTTAATCGATGATAAGGCATTTTTAATTACATTTTGCAGTTCATCATCGCTAAATGGCTTTATCAAATAACCCCATGATCCAGCAGTTTTTGCTCTCTGGATAGTTTTTTCATCGGAGGAGGCAGTGACATAAATTACCGGGACGTTAATGAGTTTCTGGATCGCCGTGTTAGCTTCGATGCCATCCATATCCCCTTTCAACATGATATCCATTAGAACTAAATCAGGATGCGTTTCCGCAGCTTTTTTAATGGCTACCTCTCCAGATGGAGCTATGCCAGCAACTTCATACCCCAGGCGGCTCAACCTATTACGTATGTCCATCGCTACGATGCCTTCATCCTCTACGACCATGATTCTAACTTTTGTCATCTACTGCGTCATCCTTATTAATTTATTTCCGAAAATATAATTTTAAATGCGGTTCCACAGCTTCGATCTAGTTCAATGGTCCCGCCAAGCTGCTCTGTCAAAGTATTGACTAGCTGCAAGCCCAGTGACTCCGTATTCCGGAAATCGACTCCCTCTGGGAAGCCGATGCCGTTATCGCTGATGGTCAGCGTGAGCTCGCCATTGTCACCTTTGAAAAGCTCAATATGTATCTCACCTTTAGTGTCTGCTGGAAAGGCGTGTTTAAGAGAGTTAGAGACAAGCTCGTTTGTAATCAGGCCACACGGAATTGCCGTGTCTATTCCGAGAAAAACATCCTGAACGTCTATTTTGAGCTGAATTCTATCCGATCCAGCTCTGTAAGACCTTAAGAGATCTATTGTCAGACTTCTAAGGTACTCAGCAAAGTTGATACGAGCGAGATCTTCCGATCTATATAATTTTTCATGAACCATCGCCATCGACTTTACCCGGTTCTGACTATCTTTGAACATTCTGAGAGCTTGCGGATCCTCGATTTGTTCGGATTGAAGGTTGAGCAGGCTGTAGATAACCTGCATATTGTTTTTTACTCTGTGATGAACCTCCTTCAAAAGCAAATCCTTCTCCTCCAAGGAGGCCCGAAGCTTCTTCTCCGAGAGTTTAATTCGTGTTATGCCCATAAGAGATGCTACGCTTTGCTTTGTACCTGGAATCATGGCTATGGTCATGAAGACGTATCTGATTTTGCCCGCATTATCGAGCAATCTGAATTCGTAGTTTCTTGGGGCGGCCTCTGGGTCCAATCTCCTCAAAGAATGATACTTCTTCATCATATCGAGGTCATCCTTGTAGATGAATTCTGTCCAGCTTTTCTTGCCCGTAACTTCTGCACTCGAGTAGCCGAAGAACTCAGCGGATTTGGTATTTGCAAGAGAGATCGTGGTGTCCTCATCTAGAATAAGCGTCGCATTTCCGGTGTTCTCAAAGATGGTTCTGTATTTTGCCTCCGACTCGAGGAGGGCCTTTTCTGTTCGCTTTCTCTCTGTAATTTCACGCGAACTCCCCTGGATGCCAATGGGTCGCCCCTCTTGATCGCGTATAAAAGTAGTATTAACCTCGATCCAAACGGTTTTGCCGTCCTTACATATTTCTTCAACTTCAATCTTTCGTGACCTGAACAGGTCTTTTTTCGGATCTTTTTCATTTTCCATCTCTTCCGCAAAAGCCTGCTTGATAACTTTTATGGATTCTGGTGTCATGATTTTTTCCAGCGACATCCCCCTTCCTTCCTCTGTACTGTAACCGCTTATGCGCTCAAAAGAAGGGCTAAGGTAGCTATATTTCAGGTTCATATCCATCTTCCAGATGATATCTGTGACGGTTTCCGCAAGCAGGCGGTAGGACTGCTCGCTTTTCTTGAGAGCCTCTTCCGATCGCTTGCGCTCAGTAATGTCGCGGGCAAATCCAAGCTTTCCTACAATTTTTCCGCCTCTTGTCTGGGGTACACCCATGATTTCTGCAATTATGTACTCGCCGGATTTGGATAGACATCTTAATTCATGCATTTCCGTATTTTGTCCGCTTAGGGTCTCGGTGAACAGTGATACGGCCTGGGATCGGTCATCGGGATGAATGATCTCCATGAAAGGTTTGCCCAGACACTCAGCCGCTGACCAACCAGTTATTCTTTCAAAGGCGGGATTAAGAGAAGTGAGCGATCCATCTTTTGCTGAGATAGTGAAGATCACTTCCGGGGCTACTTCAAAAACTGTACGGAAAAGTTCCTCGCTTTCGCGAAGCATTTCCTCAGTTTGCATATGCTCCTTGATTTGCGTTTGGGTATTGGCAAGTAGTCTCGTATTCTCGTTTGTAGCTGTGATCTGACGAATTATAGCCAGGCCAATTACACCGCCACCTACGCCCCATAAAATGGAAGAAGAAGAGGGCTCTGCTAGCCGGTAGTGGTTCCACATAAACATAAGGTATGCCGCGAAAACACAAATATGAGGCAGATAAGAAAGCCAGGCCAATTTTTCGCTCTGAAGTTCAAACTCATAAAACGGTCTGGATGGATCAAATTTGCGGAAATCCGCCTGCAAGATCGCAGCCAATCCGACCAAGGCGTAACTCGCCAACCATCCCAGACTCAGCAGTTCCCCTGATACAAAGGTTCCTAAGAGAGACTGCAAGCCATAAATGGTGTCTGTGATTATCTCTATGGCAACGCCACCAGACAGCAGTAATAACGGTCCCTGTCTTACTAACTGGAGCGGTCGGAATAGAAATGCCAGCAAGGCAAAGAGGAGAGCCAAATCCAATACGGGGTAAGCCAGGGATATCGCCAAAGCCAGAGTATCCCCTATGTTAGCGGCAATAATAGGCTCAATCAAAAAAATCCAGAAAAATAAAATTGCGAAGAGCATTACAATTCCGGCATCCAGCGAAAGCTTAAGTCGATCGCCACGAGTAAGGGGCGCTGCCGGCAAAAGGAAAATGCCTGCGGCAAAGAGGGGATAATACATCAAATAAAGCCCGTCGGCTGCTGAAGGGAAAGGATTCTGGTGACTACCATAATTGAGGAACGCCCAAACGATATCACCCAACATAAAAGAAAGCTGCCCAAGGGCCATGAAGGTCCAGGCAATGCATAAACGTCTTCCATGTGGCTTGGATAATTTGGCAGCGTAAAATAAACTTAATACAGTCAACCCATTAAACACTGGAAAGAGGAAATCGTTAAGCGTGGCACGAAATGCATCATCTTTTCTGAATAATATTAATAGTATCAGATATCCAAGCACAATGAGTGCCCACAGCGTCAGAGCGCCGCGAAAAGAAATTTTAGCTCTGTAGTCTGAGGAGGTGTTCATCATTACCCTAAAAATTTATTGCACACCATTCTGCATTATACTATTAAGCGGTTTATATATAGGCATCACTCTCCTCAAGAGCCCTCCATTGACAATAAATTTAGGTAAGTAACACCCATAATTATCTCGTTACATTACATTTTCTAAGGTTAAAAGCTTTTTGTTCGAAAGATAACTCAATACAATGTCGAAATCAGAACATTGCTCAACCATGACCTCAGATCTTATAAAACTGAGTGATTGGTTGAAGGAGAACAAAGTTGAAGCAGTAGCTATGGAAATCACTGGAGTCTACAGCTACAGGAAATCGATATTTAATATTCTTGAGGTAGATTTCCCGGTCCCTATCGCGAACCACAAATACCCGAAGAAAGTTCCTGGAAAAAGACCGGTGTCAGTGACTGCGAATGGATTTAGAACCTTCTGGGAAAGATTTCGAATATCACTGCATTAGCAACCTTTGAGTACTTCGCTAATATTTTTGATTTAAACATTCTTGATATTAGGCAGCCGTCAACTGTGCATCATTATGGCCTTGGAAAAATCGAGAAACCACTTGATTTCTGGAAAGTGCTCCATGATGCCGGAAATAGATTGAATGGTTCTTATTTTTTTAGTTGATAATCTTTAAATATTATGATATTCAATATGTAATTAAGGAGATGGTTTTTATGGCATTTATGGATCCAATTTTTCACGCTTTTGGGTCATACAGCCCCAACCTGATTGGGGCATTGGTCGTTCTAATTGTCGGATGGCTGGTTGCATTGATAGTGTCATCCATTATTGGCAAGGCGCTGCACAGCACCGGACTGGATAAAAAAATAGCCAGAAACGCGGTTGGAGAAGAGAAGGCTCAGGCTATGCAGCCACATCGATGGATTTCCAAGATAATCTATTATGTGCTGCTGTTCTTTGTATTTGTGGCATTCTTTCAGATCTTGGGCCTCACTCTGGTAGCAGAGCCGCTCAGTCGATTGCTGAATATAGTATTCTCGTATATTCCCAAGCTCTTTGCTGCACTGGTGCTTGCCGTTATTGCCTGGATTATTGCCACAGTGCTGAAGAAGATAGTTCTCAGAGTGCTTATGACCGCAAAGGTAGATGAGGGCCTGGGCAGCAAGACCGGTCTGGATAAAGCGGATATACCTTTAAGCCAAACCATAGCGGAAATTGTCTTCTTCCTGGTATTGCTTCTATTCCTGCCCATGATCCTTAATGCTCTGGCTCTGGGTGGACTCTTAGAGCCTTTGCAGCTCATGATTGCCAAGATCCTGGGATTCCTGCCCAATCTGCTGGCGGCAGCCATCATCCTCATAATCGGATGGTTTATTGCCCGCATCCTGCAAAAGATAGTGACAAACCTGCTCATTGCCGTGGGAAGCGAGAGGCTGAGCGAAAAAGTGGGATTGGCAAAGGTTCTGGGCAGCCAGGGTCTTGCAGGTCTCATCGGTCTGGTAGTCTACATACTGATCCTCATACCTGTGCTGGTCGCCGCTTTGCAGGCTCTGGCAATAGATGCCATCACTCTGCCAGTTTCCAATATGCTTGCTCAGATGCTTGCTATTCTGCCCAATTTATTTGGAGCGGCTCTGGTCTTAGCCGTGGCTTACATACTGGGAAAGATCATTGCCGAATTGGCAGTCAAGCTGCTAGCGGGAATGGGATTTGACTCTTTGCCGGAGAGGCTTGGTCTGGCTAAGCCAGCCGCTGAGGGGGCGGAACCTCCAGCAAGAACGCCATCTCAGATGGTCGGCTACATTGTAATTGTGGCCATAATGCTCTTTGCCCTGATCGAAGCGACCCAGATGCTCAAATTTGCCTTGCTGGCAGATATTATCTATGAGTTCACAATCTTCGCAGGACATGTTCTCATGGGCTTGATCATATTTGCCATCGGCATTTATCTGGCAAATCTCGCCTTCAATGCTGTAGTATCCAGCGGTATGAGCTCATCCAAATTGCCGGCTCATGCGGCCAGGATATCCATTTTGGCGTTTGCCGGGGCCATGGCTTTGCGGCAGATGGGACTGGCCAATGAGATCATCAACCTGGCATTCGGCCTGCTCCTGGGAGCCATAGCCGTGGCGATTGCCCTAGCATTTGGACTGGGCGGAAAGGAAATTGCTGCTCAAGAGATCAGGAAATGGTTAGGAGGCATGAAATAGAGACAATCTTTCCTTTGGATTTCAGTCCTTTCTTTTTTTTGTGTTTTTAAATTTTATTGCCGCTAGTTATTAATATAGATATTGAACATAAAAGCAATTGAAACTCATGAAAAGAGGGCGACTCGATTTCGAGATAAGAAGAAAGCTTTTTCACACCTTCTTCGGTCTTTTCTTAATATTTGTATTATTTTATTTAGGACGGATAAATCTTATAATTTTTTTAAGTACTACTTTTATTTTTGGCTCTATAATGATTGTCTTGATGAGGCAAGGTCGAAAAATTCCCATCGCACACTGGTTTGAAGAGACATTCGAGAGAGAGAATGTCAGGTTTCCCGGCTACGGAGCCTTCTGGTACGTTGTGGGAACGCTGCTTTTGGCTCTATCTCTGGGCAATGCCAATGAGATCGCGGCAGCAATTGTGGCTCTGGCCGCGGGAGACTCCGCCGCCACAATTTTCGGCATCAGAGGTCGGCACCTGATCCCTTACAACCGAATCAAAACCGTGGAGGGATCGGTTGCATTTTTTGTCTTTTCTCTGCCAGCGTGTCTGTTCGTAGGCTGGATGGGGATAGCACTGGCAGCTTTAGCGGCAGTTGCAGAAAGCCTTGCTACACCGATGGACGACAACCTCTTAATTCCCATAACGGCCATACTATTTTTCACCATAATTTAAAAAAAAAGAAAATGAAAAAAAAAAACGAAAGATAAAGAGGAATTGGTTTTCATCCTAAGCGATGTAGCAGACACTCGACCTGTCAAAACCCTTTACCAGTTCCAGTCCTGCATCTTCCGCTTTCCAAGCTACATCAGGGTAGGCCAAATGCTTGATGAACTCGCCGGCATTAGCTGCCATCTGGGTGGCCAGGTGCTCTTCTCCCAGAGCCGCTTTCGTGATCTCAAAGACCTTTGACTTTACATCAGCCTCGTCCAGGTAGCCCAGGGAATGGATGTATTCATGGAGCAGGACATGAAAGACATAGGGCTTGTAAAGCTCCGGGCGCGTCTCCTTGATCCTTTGCAGCGGGATCTTATTGAGGACGATGACGTTGGAGCCCGTGGTGAAAAAGCCTCCGAAAAAACCCTGCGGGTGGTTTCCCAGGTTGGCCATGCCCAGCATCAGCCCTCCCCGGCTCTTACCCATGCTCTTTAGAACCAATGATTTGACCAGTTCGAAGATGTCTGGCAGGGACTTTGCACCGTCCAATCGAGTGCGATAATTAATGCTCATCTTAAATGCATGTAGGCCAGTCTAAGTATATAATACTAACCTAAAGTTACTGATGATAGGGGCTGCCCGATGATATTAATAATAACCGGTCAATGAACTATCGAAGTGAAACGGCGGCGGAACACCCACGCAGCAAGCTGCGGGGAATTCATTTTAAAATAAAAATGTTTAAATTTAAATATATTAATGGGACTCACTTCAGAGGGTGCTAATGCAGTGGTATTCGAAATCCTCTATTGAATGAATAGCTGATCCTTGGACGGAACTATATAGACAAAGATAAACGCAAGAAGCAATAATATATGTTTGAGATACCATGCCCGAAAAGAAGCTTATGTGCGAAACCTGTCCCCTGCGAAGGTACTCCGAAAAGCATCCCGGCTCCATTTTAGATAGGATCTGGCGCTGGCATACCGGCTGGTGTCCGGGCTGGAAGGCCTACCAGAAATCTTTGCAGCAAGGAAATGGTTAACGCAATTCTACAAAATACATTTTTAATAAAAAATAATTAAGTGGCCAGGCCTACACATTTAGCTGGTAAGCATAGCCGGCCTTAAAGTACTTGTAATCCGAGAACGTGAGCCCGCTGCCATCTATGGCGATGTTATGATATTGATTTCCTGGCACATTGATGGTCACAGTGCCGTAGGGGTCTCCCGTCATTCCCTCGGTGGCCTGATAGCTGCCGTCGACGTAGACATTATACCCTCGCAGCCAGGCTGAGCTGATAGTGACTGCCGCGAAATTATAGACGGGCTGGGCGGGAGGCTGATAGGGCACTACATCGATTACTATCACGTTGCTGGGCTGTCCGGCAATATTGAAGAACAACTGATGCTGCCCCAGCTCATCAGCATAAAATCCTATCTGGTTATAGGGATCTAAGTAGAAGCTGTTTTTATCCAGGCTGCCATCCGGATAAATCTCGTAGAGATAGCCGTAACCTCCGGCAGGCGACATGGTGATCATATTGAGCATGGAGCCCAAAGGAACCATAGCATACTGGGTCCAGCTAGTGGCCCCGGAAATCCAGAGGGAGTTTGTGCCGGTGCTTAGAGCATAGGTCTGATACTGTGCATAGGGTACCGCTTTTTGCGTGGAGCCGAAGTAGAGCATGGCAGGCTCGTCCCCGTTCAAATTGATTTTAGTGGGAGCTGTGAGCTGATCTTCCGGAGCCTCGGAGGTAGAGTGGTAGTATTGGGAGAACTTCTGCAAAGCAACCTGGCTGGAAGCCTGGCCAGGTGATTGACTGGATACCTGACTGGATATTTGACCGGATACTTGACCTAATGACTGGCCAGCGCTCTGGTCTATTGCTAGATTGAACTTTGGCTGCAGACTGCTGCCCCCGGTCGCACCCTGACTTTCGGACTGCATACCTCCTGACATCGTCTGCCCGCTGAAGCTGAGAGGACTCTCGCTCCAGGATGCCGATACTGCTCCTTTTGAGCCAGCCTTTTCCGATCCAAGGTTACTTTCTGCAAGGAAAGATGAAGATCCTGTCATCGTTGTCGCCAGAGATGACGAACCTTGCGAAGTAGCAGTGCCTTTTACAGTGATCGCTCCTTGCATGCCAGGGTGAATGCTGCAATGATATCCGAAGCTGCCGAGAGTATTGAATTTGAAAGCGAACTTTTCTCCCGGCATTAGCACACTTGATTCGAATAAGCCTTGAATATCACTGGTAACGGTATGCTGCACACTATCCTGATTATGCCACTCTACAGTTGCTCCAACTGGCACGTTCAAGACAGGAGGCTGAAATGAGTTGTCCTTGATATTTACATTGACTGCAGAGCCAGATGGATCGACAACCTGACTGAGCGTCATATCGCCGAAATTATACCCAACCTGCTGGTCAGGTTTTTTTTCGGATGCCGCGCTCGATAAGCTGACCAGCATGATCATGATCAATATTAGTAGATGCCTTTTCATAGACTATAACCCCCATTTCTCTATAGATACACCAATTAAGGATCTATAAGAATAAATATTTTTTCGAGGAAAAACCGCTTGCAACTAAAGCGTATAATGGATAATTTGGATAAAATGGTGGGGAAAAAACAGGAGAGCGCTTTGTGAAAATAATAATAAAATTGCAATAATAATTAATGAATAAGACGAAAAAACAAAGCATAAAAACCAATATGAGCCGCACCACTTAGGCCCGACTCATACTTGGTAAAGTTAAGATTCAGGATGAAAAGATCCATTACTTATGGCTTCACACTTCCGGTTCATCCCGGAAGATGGTCTGCTCCCTTCCCGGCCCTACAGAGACGGCAGAGACATCCACACCCAGCAGATCCTCCAGCTGTTCAACATAAATCCGGGCATTAGCCGGCAGATCGTCATAATCTTTGACCTCGGTTATATCCTCAGTCCAGCCGGCCATGTCTTCATAAACGGGCTTGCACCTGGCCAGATCCACCGTGCTCTCCGGGGGATAACCTAAGGTCTCACCATCCAGATCGTAGCCCACGCATATTTTTATGGGATCTATGCCCGTCAGAACATCCAGCTTGGTTAGTGCCAGCTCCGTGTAGCCGTTCAGGTAGACGGACTTCAGGCCCAGGACTGCATCAAACCAGCCGCAGCGTCTGGCCCTGCCCGTGGTAGTGCCATACTCAGCACCTTTCTCTCGCATCTGCGCGCCCAGATCATCTTTTAGCTCTGTGGGCATGGGACCTTCGCCGACTCGGGTGATGTAGGCCTTGATCACGCCAACCACGTTGTCTACCATTACCGGGCCGACGCCCAGATTGGCGCAGGCAGATCCAGCGATAGTGAAGCTGGAGGTCACGAACTTCTGCGTGCCGTGGATGACATCCAGAAATGCACCCTGAGCGCCCTCGGCCAGAACGCTCTTTTCCTCGATGAGAGCGACGTTGATCTCTCGCGATACATCCGTCACCCTATCCTTCAGGCGCTTTCCGATCTCCAGATACTCATCGATGAATGGCGCATACCTGACCACTGTGGGGTCGCCGCCCATGTCTGCGATGGCCTTCTCCTTGGCCGGACCGATCTCCTTGAGCTTGGCCTCTAAAAGAGCCGGGTCGGTGAGATCTCCCATCTGCACTTCCTCGCGAGCGGTCTTGTCCACGTATGCAAATCCAATGCCCCGGTTGGTGGTTCCGATCTTCTCCGTCCTGGCCTTCTCACGCAGTCCGTCCAGTTCGATGTGATAGGGCATGATGATGGTCGTCTTGGCGTCGATGCCAATATCCAGCTTGATGCCCTCTGATTCCAGTGTCTGGATCTCATCCCACAGAACACGGGGGTTGAGCACGACACCTGGACCGATGAGCAGCCTTCTGCCGAAGATGGCGCCGCTGGGAACCAGATGCAGTTTGTATTTCTTGCCGCTTACAACCACTGTATGGCCAGCGTTGTCGCCACCCTGGAAGCGAACCACGACATCATAATTTTCGGCTAGCAGATCAATTACCTTGCCTTTGCCTTCATCACCAAACTGTGCACCGGTGAGTATCGTAAACATGGGCAATAGGTTAGCGGCCACGTAGATAACAATTTTGATGCACGTACTCGGCTATGGCCTCAGTCACATCCACACCCAGAGCCTCGAAGATGCCCTTTCCCGAGGGCGTTCCATTCACCTCGATGACCGAAAGCCCCTGAGCGGTCTCCAGGAGATCCACGCCGCAGTAGACGGCATCCACTGCTTTTGCGGCTTTTGCAGATATCTCCACCAAATCCTTCGTTACGGGACAGACGGATGCCTGACCGCCGCGGGCCAGGTTGCTGATCCACTCGCCAGGAGGGGCAACGCGATAGATGGCGCCCAGAACCTTTCCATCCACTACAAAGACGCGGATGTCGCGGGGAGAATCGGAGGCGATGAACTCCTGCAGGTAGATCAGCCCCTGCTTTTCCATGATATCCTTTAGCAGAGCAACGTCGGCCTCGATGCCGTCCTCTAGAAGAACGATGTCTCTGCCCTTGTAGCCGAAGAGTGGTTTGGAGACCGCTTTATCATAATCATGCAGAACTCTTAGGGCCTCCTTGACGTCGTTGGTGAC
>DATLBD010000160.1:0-24930 GCA_035527135.1 Methanothrix sp.
GTTTTGAGAAAGATCTTGGGCACGCTTCGCAATGATAAAGGAACATCTATTCATGAGCGAATCATGACGACACTGGCAACTTGGGGACAGAGAGGATTGAATAGTCTCCAAATGCTAACCGAGAAGCTGGCCAGCTAAACATATACCAATTTTTAAGTTTATTTAATGATCCTCTGATCCATGCAATTGTTTCCCGGATTCCCCTAAATCCCTTCCTGCAGGCCCAAAGGCGGTTTGGCAGGAACACATAATATATATTAACCTGTATTTAACGAGAAATCGATATTAGTGACTTCTCGGCCCTCAAAATGACCCATAAGAATTGGTGACATGGGAAGTTGCGAAATTGGCTCACAGATGCTGATTAAGGAGAGATAAACACATGCAAACTTTGGCATTACTAGAGCAAATATAATTTCTCATAAGTCGACCCAGACGATAACAACAGGCCTAAACCTAGGCCCACACCATCCATTGCCTGCCTCATCCAGGTGGCGGGGAAATGAAGACGGTCACCTCAGGCCCGGGAGGCCATCAGGATGCTTGATTCCGGACCGATTATCGCAGTCGTCATCGCAGTCCGGGCAGCACTTTCTTCATGACCTCGGCAGCTACGACCACCAGCAGACCGACCCCCAGAACTAAAGCCCAGCTCTCGGAAGTTAGCGGCTTGGTCTGGAAGATGGATTGCATAAAAGGAATATACACCACGGCAAGAATCGAGAATATCGAGCAGGCTATTCCCAGGAGAAGCGTCTTATTGCCCAAGGGATTCATCCGGAATATAGACACTTCCAGGGATCGGCTACTATAGGCATTGTATACCGTGAAAAAGCCCAGCGCCACGAAGGCCATGGTTCTGGCATAGCTCTGATCCTGGCCCATCTGCAGCGATGTCATGTAAAG
Source organism: Methanothrix sp. (assembly GCA_035527135.1). Classification (GTDB taxonomy): domain Archaea; phylum Halobacteriota; class Methanosarcinia; order Methanotrichales; family Methanotrichaceae; genus Methanothrix. Next base: position 907 of record DATLBD010000160.1, read on the forward strand.
GCCCAATGTGCCAGCTACGATAGCAGCTGCAATTACAAGGGTATAAATTAGCAGGCCTCTTGAGGGCATGCTCTCCTTGGGATCGCGCGGCTTCTTCTTCATGGTCTGTGCATGCGCCGGCTCCAGGGCCAGGCCAATGGCCGGAAACTCCTCAGCCACGACGTTTATCCAGAGAATCTGCGCTGCCAGGAGAGGAATGGGATAACCGAGGGCTACAGCAATGAAGATCGTGGCCAGCTCGGCAAAGCTGACGGCGAGCAGATAGGAAGTTCCCTTTCTTATGTTGTCGTAGATCCTTCTGCCCTCCTCAACTGCCCCGACGATGGTAGCGAAGTTGTCATCGGCTATGACCATATCCGATGCTTCCTTGGTAACCTCGGTGCCCGTCTTTCCCATGGCGATACCGATGTCTGCTGCCTTTAAAGCGGGAGCATCGTTCACTCCATCTCCCGTCATGGCTACGATGTTGCCTCTCTTTTTCAGAGCCTCGACTATGCGGACCTTGTGCTCTGCCGTGACCCTGGCAAATACCGAGACCTCATCGATCCGTTCCTGCAGCTCGTCCTCACTCATCCTTTCCAGATCTGATCCCTCGATGACATCTCCATTGCCAATATCCAGTTCCTTGCCAATGGCTCTGGCTGTGAGGCGATGGTCTCCCGTGATCATGACCGTCCTGATGCCTGCCCTCTTGCTAACGGAAATGGCATCCATTACCTCTTTTCTGGGAGGGTCCATCATGCCGGCGAGACCTGCGAAGATCAGATCGGATTCAACAAAATCAATTTCCTGAGGATCGCCGCTGCCTAAGGGTTTGCCGGCAAAGGCCAAGACCCTCAAGGCACGGTTGGCCATGCCGTCCGCTCTGGCTAAAATGGCCTTTTTGTCCTCATCAGTAAGAGGCCGAACTCCGCCGGCATGGGCAATGGAAGTGCATTTGTCCAGCACCGCCTCAGGCGCGCCCTTCATAGATACGATCCGGCCGTTGCCCAAAATCTCATCAACCGTTGTCATTCTTCTACGATCGGAATCAAAGGGATACTCCGCAATTCTGGTGCCGCTCTTCTTGATCCGCTCCAGAATTCCCGCTTTTTTGGCGGCAACGATTATGGCCCCCTCCGTTGGATCGCCCACTATGCGCCAGCCCCCATTGGCCTTCTCGATATCCGCATTGTTGGCAAGCATCCCTATCTTGAGAATCATGGCAAGATCCTCTTCCTTGGGGTCAATGAGCCTGCCTTGCTCTGAGAAGGAGCCCTCTGGAGCGTAGCCCGAACCCTCTACATCGATGGTTCTAAAGGTTTGAATCTCTCGAATCGTCATCTCGCCGGTAGTGAGGGTGCCAGTCTTATCCGTACAGATTACGGTAGTTGATCCCAGAGTCTCGACCGCAGGAAGCCTTCTGATTATGGCGTTCTTCCTGGCCATGGCCTGGGTTCCGAAGGCCAAAGCCAGGGTAACCACAAAAGGAAGAGCTTCAGGCACTCCAGCCACAGCGAGGGCGATGGCGGCTATCAGGGAATCGATGATGGGCGTGCCGCGGCTGGCATCCAGGATGAAGACCGTTATCGATATGACAAAAACCAGGATGGCCTGTCTTTTAGCCAGATGTTCCAACTTTAGCTTAAGGGGCGGATCTGCCTGCCTTTGTTTGATCATGCCAGAGATTCTGCCAAGCTCAGTGGCCAGGCCAGTGGCCGTCACCACAGCCCTGCAATTGCCATAGGAGACGATGGTCCCCATGAAGACCATATTCTTTCTGTCGGCAAGAGCAACCTCTTCGGGCAGCTGCTCTGTGCTCTTTTTAACGGGCAGCGATTCACCGGTTAAAGAGGCCTCAATGATCTCCAGGGCGGTCTTCTCAATAATTCGAGCATCTGCAGGCACTTTATCTCCTGCGTCCAGGTAGACCATGTCGCCGGGAACAAGGTCCGAGGCGGGGATGGTACTCATCTTGCCATCCCGCATGACGTCCGCCTCCGGGGCCACCATCTCCCGGAGAGCCTCCATGGCCCTTTCCGCTTTGTACTCCTGGATGAATCCAATGATAGCAACGAGAATTACTATTCCTAAAATGACATAGGCATTGGTGCTCTCGCCGGCGATATAAGAGATCAGGGCAGCAAAAATCAGAACAATAACCATGTAATCTTTAAATTTGCCCAGGAAAATTTTCAAAGGCGAGGGCTTTGAAGGGCTTTCCAGTTGATTAGGACCAAACTCGGAGAGTCTGCGGACCACATCATCAGAGCTAAGTCCCTTTTGTCCGGATTTCAGGCCGGCCAGAACTTCATCAGTTGGAATTGAGTGCCATTTCACGCATCTAGCCTCACATATGGTGGAATGATGGGGACTACGGCAATTGTAGTTATACTTATCGCAAATGAAGGCTGATTGCGCATCAGCTCTTTGACCTGGTATTTTTTAACGGCCTATGGTTCCGATACGATACTATGAAAAATCGCAAAAGATCCTTAGATATCCCTAAACAACGACATCGACGCACCTGGCAGAAATCGTTGGCTTTGGGATGGGCACCTTATCCTCCTTTAGTCCTTCCAGGTGAAACTCTATCGATTCTTTCATCGATTCGGCCGTCTCCTCCTCAGTCACCCCTGCAGAAACCACGCCAGGCAGGTCTGGGCAGTAAGCGGAGTAATTTCTTTCACCCTTCTCGATGATTATAGTGTACTTAGCCATTCAAGATAAACTCCACATTTTCCTGGCGCCGACACTTAACTGATTCATCATGGGAGATGATCCGAATTGAAACTCTCAATTGCTTCTCTTTTTATGTCTCAAATAGCTCTCGTATCCCATCCGTGAGAGCTTGTCCGCCTCCTCGTTCTCCTCTCGCGGCACCCAGGAGAGGCTCACATCCTTTCCCTGCAGCAGCCTCTTGATCTCAGGCACGTACTTCTTGGAGGTGGCGGAAGACACCCGGTACTCGCCCTTCATCTGCTTGATCACCAGCTCCGAGTCGCCTTTGATGAGGATCTTATCCTCGACCTCCTCATCGACAAGCCACTGTGCTGCGGCCATCAGCCCCTCATACTCGGCCACGTTGTTGGTCATGCCCCGGCCCTCACCCACGCCGCCAAATCCCCGCCAGATCTGCTCGCCGTCCCTGTAGACAGCATAGCCGTAAGCAGCCACACCCCCGGGATTCTTGGGATAGCATAGCCCGTCGAAGTAAACAGTGATCATGCTATCTGCTGTATTATGAGTGTAACAATATAAAAATTGCGCCCGGATTTACCGGCCAGATAGTCGATTCTCGCTTTTCTCCTTGACATCTCTTTGCGGTACGATGCATTTATAATGGATTTGCTTTAACCAGGATTTAGGAATTTTAAGGCACGCCGAAGAGAGAGGTTTTAGAGATCATGAGAGTTGCTGTCATTGGAGGAGGGATAGCCGGTGCAGAGCTGATAAGAGTAGCCTCGCCCTGCCCCTTGGAGTTCACATTGATCGAGCCCAAGATGCAGGTCGAAATGCAGGCCCTGTATCCAGAGTACCTGGGCGGCGTGGCCAGGCTGCAAGAGCTGGCGGCACCCCTCAAGCCCTTTTGCGAGCGGGTGGGAGCCACACATATTAGGGAAAAGGCCCTGCGCCTGGATGGCAACACGGTAGTCTGCGAGAAGTCGCTGGTGGATTTCGACTACGTGGTGGTGGCGACGGGGGCCGCCCAGAATTACTTCGGCATCAAGGGCGTGGAGAACACCTTTTCCATCAACACCCTGGAGGAGACCAAAAGGGCGCATCGGTTCGTGGAGGACAACTATCCGGAGAGGATCATGATCATGGGCTCTGGCCTAACCGGAGTGGAGGCGGCCTCCATCTTAGCAGAAAGCCTGGATTCCAGCATCTACATCATCGAGGCCAAGGAGCGGGTTTTGCCCCAGTTCTCCCCGCAGACATCCCAGCTCGTGGAAAAAGCGCTCTCCAAGAAGGGCGTGAACATCCTCACCTCCGCCCAGGTTGCCGAGGTCAAGAAGGACTGCATCCGTTTCACGGACGGCACTTGCCTGGACTGCGACATGGCCATCTGGACGGCAGGAGTCAAGCCTTCTCCCTTCATCCAGGATCTGGATCTGCCCAAGAAGAACGGCTGGATACTGGTGGACTCGCATCTGAATGCCAAAGCAAATGTCTTTGCCATCGGCGACTGCGCCTGGGTGGAGATCGACGGCAAATTGGCCACCAAGACCGGCCTAGAGGCAGAGCGACAGGCCAAATACCTGGCCAGGCACCTCTCTCATCTGATAAAGGGAAGGGCTCCAGAGAAATACTCCGTGCGAGCCAGCACAGACAGCCAGGTGGCGCTTATCTCACTCGGCTCTGACTGCGCCGTGGGCGTGGTGGGAAAGACCTGCATTGGTGTACCGACGAGGCTGATCTACTCGCTGAAGAGCTGGATTGATAAGTCATTTATAAAGCGGTTTAAGTAAGGTGAAATGCTGGTTGCGGCTACTATGACCAACCATAAGGTAAAATTTCTCTTCTAAAACCCATTTGTTTTTCAAACTGAGGAATAAAGCCAGGCTCAAGCTGACAAGGAAAATTAAAAATAGATTGAATAGGCGCCCTTCCAGCGCCTAATCTTTCTCGCGAAAATCAGTTTTATCTTGCGGCCTTGGCCACGCGCTCCACACTATCTCTGTGGTTAATGGCGTAGCTCTTGACATCACGGTTGGCTGCAGAGATGATCTCATCTGCGAGAGCGGCCTCTGCCGTCTTGGCCTTTTTAAAGGAAGCGGCATGAGCGCCCTTGGCTATGAACATGAGGGCTGTATCAACGCGCCTCTGGGGGGAGGTATCCACGGCTTTGGGCACAGTAATGCCGCCGTACTTTAGACGGACGACCTCTTCGCGCGGGCCGGCGTTGGATATAGCTTTGGCCAGAACAGTGAGGGGATTCTCCTTGGTCTTCTTGGCAACGATGTCAAACGCACCCTCGACTATGCCGTAGACCTTGAGCTTCTTGCCCGTGTTCCTCTCCTTTCTCATCATCTTGTTTACCAGGCGCTCCAAGATGTGCTGCTCGGACTTCTTGAACTGTTGCTTGGCATGCTTGCCGCCGGAGTGCATGACCGCCTTGGCATCCAGGTTCATGTAGCCCTTAACGCTCGGATCAGTAACCTCTACCTCAGCCGGATCCCACTTACCGAATATCTTCATTATTCTCACCTCACCGGCTTTTCCTTTCTCCCTCGGACAAGCTCCAGCAGGGAGACGTTATTGACAGCGATAACCTTGAATCTGACTCCAGGGATATCTCCCATGGACCGGCCCTGACGCCCGCCGATACGATCGACAGTGACCTCGTCATGCTCATCTATAAATCCGATGGCCCCATCGCCCGGTGCAAAAGCCGTAACCTGTCGGCCGTTCTTGATGAGCTGTATGCGCACGGCCTTTCTTATGGCTGAGTTGGGCTGCTTAGCCTCAATTCCTACCTTCTCGAGAACTATTCCCCTTCCCATGGGCGCTCCACCCAGGGGGTCAGCCTTCATCCTGCTCCCCGACATCCTTCGGATATATTTAGGATCACTCCACCGGAGCGACTTCCTATCACTCTCCAGTTTCCTGGCGGCATAGATTCCATTTCCCATTCATTTCACCTTGAATAAATCGCAACAAATCTTCATTGAATTATGATATCATCAACGCCATGATGCCTCTGCGCAAGCATCTTGGCTTTTAATATGTTTCGGCCATCTCTGCCGATGGCAATGCCTTTGTCCTTATTTGCTACCTCTACATAAGCCAATCGCTTATCATTCTTGTTTACGACCATGACATTCTTTATGGCCGCCGGCTGGAAGAGGTTCTCTAAAAACTCTTTAACATCGTCGCTGTACTCGACGATCTCGATTTGCTTTCCTACCGACTTCTTCACCCGGTTGATGTTCGAGCCCTTTCGGCCTATGGCTGCACCCATATCACCTTTTTTTATGACAAAAATGATGCGGTCGTTCTCCTCATCCACAACACAATCCCTGGCCATGCCGCCCGTCAGGCTCTCGAACAACGCAATATATCTGATTCCTTCGGTGGTGAGCTTAAACTCACTCATGCCTTAACACCCCGGATCTCACGCTGCAGTGCCATTACCTCCGAGTCCCCTGGCTCAATGATGGCCAAGGCGGCCACGGAGAAGGGTTTTCCGCAGGCAGATCCGAGGTCCTTGCCCATACCCTGGTAACCGTAGACTGGAACATCTATGGTCTCCAGTTGCGTCCTTACATCCGCAGGACAATCTACAGCATACACTATGAGCTTTGCCTGTCCGCCAAGTCCTGCTTCAACGGTCCTATTCGATCCTAGCAGCACGTTTCCTGTTCTGATGGAACTTCTTAGAGCTCTATCTACGTTTATCATTGTTATTACCTCATCTCTTGCTTGCCACCAGGGTAACGTCACCCGTGCCAAGCTGTATAGGCTGGCCAACGATTACGTTTTCCGTCACACCTTTGAGATCGTCTACATCGCCGCGAATGGCCGCATCCAGGATATGATTGACGGTGACCTCGAAGGCAGCTCTTGCCAGCACGCTGGCCTTCTCGCCCGAGACACCGTGTCGTCCGATCTGTTTCAGCTCCCCGTCTACGGTCATGATGTCCGCCACCAACATAATGTGCCTCACATCTACGGTAAGACCCTGTTCGCGCAGAGTGTCTGTGGCCTCATTAATGATAGCATTTCGCGCCGCCTCGATGCCCAGCACTTCTCCGATCTCATTTATATTGTTGGTCTTAATTCTGGTGGGGTCTACTCCTTCGAACTGCATTACCCTCTTAATTGACGAGCCTTCCGTATAGAGAATGTACTCGTCGCCCTCTTTGCGGATTACGACACGTTTTAAGCCTTCTACACCCTTAAGGGAGAGCCTCTTTATCTTTTCCACCAACTGGAGTAGCTCGCGGTAAGAGGACTCTTCGGGAGTCATGATCAGCTGGTTCCCATTCTGGCTTACTTCCCGTTTCGTCTCCTCCTTGAGCCTGGTTGCAACCTCATCGACTGTGATCTTGCGCTGCTCCATGGCATCTGGGTTCAGCTCGATGATCACATTCATTTCCGCCAGGTCCGTGGCAATTGACCCCAGATGGAGTAGGGATGTAGACTCGATGGCCCAGGCCACCTCTCTGGCCAGGTCTCGGTCGTGGGCATAATCCTGATTAAGCTTTATGGTCATGGTGGGTGTAGAGGGTATTTTTCTCGCATCCACAATCTCGATGAGCCGGGGAAGGCCCAAGGTTACGTTAATCTCGGCCACGCCTGCGTAGTGGAAAGTACGCATGGTCATCTGTGTGCCGGGCTCGCCGATGGACTGCGCCGCGACCACGCCCACCGCCTCGCATGGCTCCACTTTAGAGTGCTCGTAGTCGGAAGCCACCTGGGATATGATCTCTTCCAATTGCTCTGAGCCGACCTGCACTCCTTTCAGCTCGGTTTGTATTGCTTCCTTGATGCTCGGGGGAAGGTCAAGCCCCACCAGCCTCTCTGTGATCTCTTTTTCTGTGAGGATCATGCCGACTCCTTCTTGAGCACACTCTTGATGATGCGCTTGACGTTATCTGTACTGGCGTAGTCTCGCCTGGATGCATCCACGCCGTCTTCGCCGTACTGGAACTGGACAACCATGCCCCTCGTTTCCTTGACTGTGCCGTCGTACCTGACCTCCAGGTCTTGCAGAGCATTTACCAGCCGGCGCTGCAGATAGCCGCTCTGGGATGTCCTGATTGCCGTATCCACCAGGCCCTCGCGACCACCGATGGCGTGGAAGAAGAACTCCGTAGGGTTAAGGCCGCCTTTGTAGCTTGACTCCACAAAGCCGTGCGCCTCTGCACCCAGGTCTCCAGGCCGAAAGTGTGGCAGCGTTCTGCCGGCATAGCCACGCATGATGCGCTCGCCACGCACCGACTGCTGGCCCACACATGCCGCCATCTGGGTGAGGTTGAGCATGCTGCCGCGCGCTCCGCTCACGGCCATGACCACTCCGGAGTTGTCCAGGCCCAGGTAGCGACCGGCGATCTTGCCCGCCGTATCTCTGGCCTTGCCCAGTGTCTGCATGATTCTCATCTCTAGGGTCTCATCGAGCGTTCGGCCGGGCAGGGGCTCCAGCTCGCCGGCGTTATAGGCCTCGATGAGCTGCTGGCTCTTCTCGCGAGCTGTTCTAGTGGTCTCCTCAATCTGCTCTGCCGCGGCCTTGGGGATGTCCTCATCATCTATGCCGAAGGAAAATCCAGCATGCATGATGCCCCGCAACGCGAGGAGGGTCATCCGGTCTAGAAAATCACTCGCCACGGAGGGACTGTACTCCTTTATTATCCGGTCTGTTATCTTGCCCTTGAAGGCTCCCACCGCTTTTGCGTCGATGGTGCCTTTCAAGAGCTGGCCGTCTTCAATTACCACAAAGGCATCGTTCTCGCAATCCGCGCCTTTGCAGACATCGCAGTTGTAACAGAAATCGGCCTTAAAGGATAGGTCAAGGCCCCGGGGCAGGACGAGACTGAAGACCTGCTTTCCCGTCCAGTAGGGCTTGCCGTCGATTTCGCCCTCGGGCGCGGGTAGCTCGGTTATATCGAACTTCTTGAGAAGCTCCATAACGCCCCGCCGGTCGATGGGCTTTCTACCATGGGTGAGCAAAAATGAGCCGGTCACGTAGTCATGTATACCGCCGATGATGGGGCCGCCGAATCTGGGAGAGAGAATGTTCTCCTGCACGCGCATGAGTATCTCGGCCTCGGCGCGCGCCTCCTCGGTTTGAGGCACGTGCATGTTCATCTCATCCCCGTCGAAGTCTGCGTTATAGGGCGGACAGACGGCCGGATTGAGCCGGAAGGTCTTGTAGGGCATGACCTTGACGCGATGGGACATGATAGACATTCTATGCAAAGAGGGCTGACGGTTGAAGAGGACTATATCGCCGTCGGCCAGTTGCCGGTCGATCTTCCAGCCGATATCGATCTGCTCGGCCACCTCCTCGCAGTTCTTATCAGTGACCTTGATGCGCCTCTGATCAGGCCGGGTGATATAATTCACTCCGGGATGTCTGTCCGGACCGCGGCGCACAAAGGTCTTCACAATCTCCATGTTCCGAGCGTTGGCAATCATGGGCACAGATAGCTCCATGGCTATGTCCATGGGCACGCCGACCTCACCGATGCTAAGATTGGGGTCGGGAGAAATGACCGTCCTGGCGCTGAAGTTGACACGCTTTCCGGAGAGCGATCCCCGGAAACGTCCCTCTTTGCCCTTTAGCCTCTGGGAGAGCGTTTTTAACGGCCGACCGCTGCGATGGCGGGCGGGCGGCACGCCGGAGACAGTATTGTCCAGGAATGTGGTGACGTGATACTGCAAAAGCTCCCAAAGATCCTCAATGATCAGTTGGGGCGCGCCTGCTTCGCGGTTCTCCTGAAAGCGTTGGTTGATCCTGATGATGTCCACTAGCTTATGAGTGAGGTCATCCTCGCTCCTTTGACCGGACTCCAGTGTGATGGAGGGGCGCATAGTGACGGGAGGCACGGGCAGCACGGTTAGAATTATCCACTCAGGGCGCGCCGTGGCAGGGTTCATGCCCATGACCTGAATATCGTCATCCGGGATCTTCTCGAATCTGTCGCGAATATCCGATGCAGTGAGCTTGTGGCCGTCTTCGACGTAAGAGAGCGGCCGCTCAAACTTTATCTCCTTCTGGGGCGCCCCGCAGTAGGGACAGGTCTTGTTCTTGCGTGCCTCGCTAAAGACCTTGTTCACTGTGTCGTCAGTCATCTGCCCCAATCGCTCCAGTTCCTGGATCTGCCCCAGGTACATATTCTTCTCATTTTCTTTGAGCATGAGGCGGGAGCAATCCCGACAGATGCCCCGCAGCACTTTCCGGATCAATTTGGCGAAGCCCACGTGAATTACGGGAGCAATTAAGTCGATATGTCCGAAGTGGCCGGGGCATTCTCCAGGCCTGCCGCCGCAGGATCGGCAGCGAAGCCCTGGATCGATGACACCAAGCCGGGGGTCCATGAGTCCCATTTCAATGGGAAAACCATCGTCGTCGTATGTATCTGCGGTAATGATCTTGACCACGCTCATCTTCCGAAACTCTTGAGGTGAGATGAGGCCGAAGCGGATCTTACCAATTCTCTTGGGAACAGTCATATTTCCACCTAAACCGCGTCTTCCAGAATCAGCCGCGGTGCTACACCTAATGATTTGATCTCGTCGAGCAGTAGCTTGAAGGCATAGCTCATCTCTACGGGGTAGATTTCAGTATCTGCACCGCAGGTCGGGCAGAAGTCCGCATTTCTGCGCCGATCATGGATGGCGATCATGCCACAGTGACTGCAAACAAGCTCGGTCACTTTATCCGACTCATCCACCAGACGCTCTTTAAGAGCTAAAGCCGCGCCATGAGCGATGAGCACATCTCTCTCCATCTCACCAAATCGCAGGCCACCCTCACGAGCGCGGCCTTCCGTGGGCTGACGGGTCAAGACCTGTACGGGTCCGCGGGAACGGGCATGCATCTTGCCTGTGACCATGTGATAGAGCTTCTGATAGAGGATCACTCCTACGAAGACATCAGCCATGACCTGCTCACCCGTGGCTCCGCTATAGAGTATTTCTCGACCGGTATGAGAGAAGCCGAACTTCGTGAGAGCGCCGCGCAGATCGGGTTCGTTCTCGCCCAAAAAGGCAGTCGCATCAACGAACCTGCCCTCTAAAGATCCGACCTTTCCACCGATCATCTCCAGGACGTGGCCCACTGTCATACGGGAGGGAATGGCATGAGGATTTAGCAGCAGGTCGGGCACTACACCCGATTCCGTGAAGGGCATATCCTCCTGAGGCACAATCAATCCTACAACACCTTTTTGGCCGTGCCTGGATGCGAATTTATCGCCCAGTTCAGGTATACGCTGGTCCCGGCTCTTGACCTTGGCCAGGCGATTGCCGTTGGAGGACTCAGTGAGGATGACCATATCCACAACGCCCCTCTCATTGGAACGCATGGTAACTGAGGTCTCGCGCCTCTGCTGGGGCGTCAGACCGAACTCAGAAGGCTCCTCCAAAAACCGGGGCGGGCTGGTCTTGCCGATGAGAACGTCATTGGCACCCACATAGGCATTGGGATTGACTAGGCCATCTGAGTCCAATTGATCATAAGCCTCCGAGCCGCGCGCACCCCTAACTTCCACATCAGGAATCTCGAATTTGTCCTCCTGGCCGCCAGGGTACTTTCGCTCCTCAGCCTCGGAGACGCGGAAGAAATGGCTTCTGGCCAAGCCTCGCTGGATGGAGCCACGGTTCATGACTAAAGCATCTTCAATGTTATATCCTTCATAGGCCAGTACGGCGACTACGAAATTCTGGCCGGCAGGCCTTTCTTCAAAGCCTACTGCTGCCGAGGTCTTGGTCCTGACTATGCCCCTTTGGGGGCTGTTGAGGAAATGGCCGCGCGTATCTGGCCGCAGCCTCATATTGGCAGTGGACATGCCCAGGCATTGCTTGACCATTCCAGCGCCCATGGTATTTCTGGGGCTAGCATTATGCTCAGGGTAGGGCACAAGGCCCGCTGCGATGCCCAAGATCAGCGAGGGGTCCAGCTCCAGATGAGTGTGATCGGCTTTGATATCTTCTTCCCAGATGGCAATGAGGGTGTTCTCCTCCTCCTCTGCATCCAGGTATTCCACCAGGCCAGAGGCCACAAGATCAGCAAAGGTCATCTCGCCATTTTTGATCTTGGCTACATGCTCCTCGGTGACAAGTGCCTTACCGTTCTCCACCGTAATCAAAGGCCTTCGGGCTCGACCGGAGTCGGTGTTCATGAAGATCTCATTGGTGTCCTCGAAATAGGCCACATTCATCTGGCTACTGATGCTGCCGGAACGCCTGAGGCGACGCAAATTTGCAACTAATGTCTTGGGGTCCTCATGATGCCCTACGATCTCGCCATTTACATAAACCCGAGCGTCAGAAGTCAAGGCCTCAGCCAACATTACCACCTACCGAAATCACGCCTAAATCCATCAAGATTTTCTTTACATTCGCTGAATCGCCTGCGCCCTTGGACAACTCTACTCCCTGGGCGAAGTTCTTCACCAGGCCGCAGTTTGGACCCTCTGGTGTCTCACTAGGACAGATGCGACCCCACTGGGTAGCATGCAGATCTCTGGCCTCGAAATGCGGTTGAGACCGAGAGAGTGGCGAGATCACACGACGCAGATGAGAGAGAGTGGCCATGTAATCGGTCCGATCCAGGAGCTGAGAGACGCCAGTCCTTCCTCCTACCCAGTTACCTGTGGCCAGGGGATGGATCATTCTCTCCGTTAGGACGTCCGCACGAACCGTGGTCACCACATTTAGATCCCTGTTTCTCATGCTGGCCCTCTCCAACTGGTATTTTATGTCTCTAGTAAGACGGTTGAAGGCCACACGGAAGAGATCCTCCATCAGATCACCGGAGAGCTTGAGTCTCTTGTTGGAGTAGTGATCCTTATCGTCCTCTCCGCGACGGGCTAGAGCCAGCTCGAAGCAGGCCTCGGCCATGCGCGAGAGGAAGAGCGCCTTTGAATAGCGATCCTTCTCTTCTACGCCAATATGCGGCAACAGATATCTATCCAGGACATAGGTCGCCCTCTTTTTCTGGTACTCTTTGGCCTGGCCGGCTGCTACGCGCGAACCGATCTTCTCCAGGGCTTCATCGTTAGTTGAGACCTCGGCTTCCTCCAGGTTTTCCAGCATGAACTTGATGATCTCCGGATTGTCCGATACGGATTTTACAATATCCATATCTGTTTCCATGCCCAGGGATCGCAGCAGCGTCACGAAGTTGAGCCTTCCTGAGACGGAGGGGAAGGATACCTCCAGGATAGAACGGCGACCGCGTTCCACAATGACCAGGGAGCGATAGCCCTGCCTCTGGCTGAAGACCTTAGCCACCTCGATGTTCTCATCATAGCGCTGGTTGTATTCGACCAGGATCTTGTTTGGCGCCAGATCCTCCAGGGTCATGATGACGCGCTCGGAGCCGTTGACCACGAAATAACCGCCCGGATCAGAGGGGTCCTCACCGTAAGCTATCATCTCGTCGGCCGATAGACCGTAAAGGTTGCAGATCTTGGAGTTGAGCATGATGGGCAGTGTGCCTATGCCTGCCTCCACCAGATCCTTCTCGACCTCACCCTCCACTATGGTCATCTCCAACTTGATGGGCGAGGCATAGGTCAAATTGCGAAGCCTGGCATCATTGGGATAGAGCTTTTCAACGGAGCCATCTGCTTCGCGCACCATGGGCTTTTCCACCCGAATCTTGCCCAACTTGACATATGTATTCTCAATATTGGTCTCGATGATATTCACTTCGTCTATGACCTTCTGCAAACCCTTATCTATAAAATCATTGAATGAGTTTATATGATGGTGCACTAACTTGTCCCTGGTAAAATAGGAGCTATAAAGAACATTTCTATCTAGCAAAAGACCACCCTTAATCGATTACCAGCCGGTAAAAGATCGAATGCTTAGCCGTAGTACTTTTTCGGATTACCTTAATGACATCGCCAACTTTTGCCCCGATTTCTTTGGCCGCAGGGTCGCTAACGTGGATTTTTGGTAGCTGTGGTGCCACAATGCCGAAACCTTTCAGCATCTCGGCACTCTCTTCCGGTGTGAGCAGCACATGTTCCGGAACCATTTCATGATCTTTTACGGCAAACTTGGTCACGCGAACCACCTTGTTGGAAAAGGAGCAGCAAACAGGCCAGGAAACTCCAAACGGGCTCGGGGGGATTTGAACCCTCGACCACCTGGTATCTTCACACAAAAATTTAAAAGCCAGACGCTCTGCCTAACTGAGCTACGAGCCCCCGCTGCCGGGCATGCCTCAAGCCTTTTATGCTGCACGCAGTGAGGAATAAAAGCATCCCACATAAAAGCTTTTTCCTTTGTGGGACTTAGACAAGTCCCACTAAGCGAGCTATCTCCGAGCCAACCTCGGAGGTGGTCGAGCTTCCACCCAGGTCATATGTCTTTATCCTGCCTTCAAATAGGTTCCGCTCAATGGCAGCAACAATGTCCGCGGCCGCTTTCGGCTGGCCCAAATGCTCCAGCAAGAGTGCCCCCGACCAGATAGTAGCAACGGGATTGACCTTGTTTTGTCCCTTATATTTGGGTGCTGAGCCATGGATGGGCTCGAACATGCTTGTGCCCTCCGGATTCAAATTTGCACCGGGCGCGAGGCCGAGGCCGCCCTGAATCATGGCCCCCAGATCGGTGATTATATCGCCGAACATGTTGGGAGCGACGACGACATCAAACCACTCCGGATTCTTGACAAACCACATGGTGATGGCATCCACGAAGTTGAAATCGTGTTTGACTTGCGGATAGCCGGCTGCAACTTCAAGGAAGACCTCGCGCCAAAAGCCATAGATGTCGCTGAGCACATTGGCCTTGTCCACGCTGGCGACAAGATGACGTGGGCGCTTTGCCGCCAGATCAAAGGCATACTTTATGACCCTCTTAGAACCCTCACGGCTGACTTCTCCGATCTGATAGCCTATCTCCTCGCTATCGGTATCGATATCCAGGCCGAATTTTATATTGTAGAGCGTCCGCTTGATTTCAAAATCTGCGTGGCTCTTGCCCCGGCGTGCGCGACTGCCTATGCCGATGTAAAAGTCCTCGGTATTCTCGCGAACCACTATGAAATCGATGTCCTTCGGAGTCTTATCCTTAAGGGGCGTCCAGACGCCCTCCAGGAGCTTGACGGGCCGCAGGTTCACATACTGATCAAAGTAAAAGCGCATGGCGAGCAAAACGCCCTTCTCCAGGACGCCCGGCTTCACGCGCGGGTCACCGATGGAGCCAAGGTAGATGGCGGGAAAGCGGCTCAGCTCTTTTAGCGTCTCTTCGCTCACCAGTTCCCCTGTCTCCAGGTAGTGCTCCGCCCCAAGAGAGTATTCCGTCCAATCCAGGGAAAAGTTGTGTTTGTCTGCTGCCGCCTCCAAGACTTTTTTGCCCTCAGCTATGATCTCCGGGCCGATGCCGTCTCCTGCGATAACTGGTACCTTATAATTCATGCTGTCACCTTTGCCACCTGTCGCCTGGTATATTCCACAAGCCCGCCCGCATCAACGATCTCCCTGAGAAAATCAGGAAGAGGCGTAGTTTTATAGGACTCATTGCCAGATTTGTTATGAATCACTCCGCGTGCCATGTCGATCTCTATCTCAGCACCATCAGCAATCTTATCCACCTGGGAGCAGATAAAAAGAGGCAGACCGATATTGATGGAGTTTCGGAAGAATATCCTGGCAAAGGATCTGGCAACTACGGCTTTCACTCCCGCACCCTTCAGTGCTAGTGGGGCATGCTCTCGGGAAGATCCACATCCGAAGTTCTCCCCAGCCACGACATAGTCGCCCTGATAAATCATACCTGCCATCTCCGGGCGAACGCCCTCAAAGAGATGTGCTGCCAGCTCCCGCGGATCATTGATAACCAGATAACGCCCTGGAATGACGGCATCCGTATCAATATCATCTCCAAACTTCCAAGCTCTCCCCGCCAAAAATCTCAACTCCATGTCGGTGGACCATATTCTCATGATCGGTAGACCATATCCTCATGAGAACTAGGTATATTAAACTAATGCACGAAATTTTTGGAGAAAGATCCGTTGAAAATACTGCTTAAAAATAATAAGACAACAACAGCACCTTTTATTACCGGCTAAGGGAATGATGCCAATCAGCAGGTGATGCGAATTGTTGGTGACCATGATCTCCGGGCGCACTCTAGCCCAAGGGGCGGGATGCGAGAGTAAAATGTCTCTCGATTTCTTTAAAGCTGCAGCAGTATGCCATTTATCCGACAAGGATTTCAAATCGTTGGGACTTTCAGAAGGCAAGAATGTTCTGCTGAAAAATGAGTTTGGCCAGGTGGTGCTCACGGCCAAAGTGGATGCCGGGCTGCCGGAGAGCATGGTATTCATACCCATGGGGCCCTGGGCCAATGTAATAGTAGGAAAAGAGACGGGAGGATGCGGCACGCCCCATTTTAAAGGATTAGAGGTGGAAGTGGCCGCGACAAATTCGCCTGTTTTGAATATTCGCGAACTCTTCTCTGGCATGGGGACGTGAGGTTATGTCTGAAACGACTTTAATAAAAGATGCTGTATGCTCTTTTTGCGGCTGCCTGTGCGACGATATCAATGTGGAAGTGGAAGGCGGAAAGGTGAAGAGAGTCAGGCACGCTTGCCGCCTGGGCTCCAGCAAAATCATGGGCCACGGACGAATAGAAAACCCCATGATTCGAAAAGACGGCGTGCTGGTGGCTTGCAGCTTCCAGGAAGCATACGATCGCGCCGCAGAGATCCTCCTAAAGGCAAACAAGCCACTCATGTACGGCTGGGCATCCACGTCATGCGAGGCCGGCAAGAAAGGCGTACTACTGGCAGAAGAGGTGGGAGCGGTGCTAGACTCCACAGCCACGGTCTGCCATGGGCCGTCCGTCATAGGCATCGAAGAGAAGGGGCTGCCTGGTGCAACCTTGGGCCAGGTAAAGAACCGGGCCGACACCATCGTCTTCTGGGGTTGCAACCCCGCTGAAGCTCATCCCAGACATTCTCTACGCTACTCTTCTAATGCCAGCGGCCGCTTCACGCCCCAGGGCCGCGAGGGCCGAAAGATCATAGTAGTAGATGTCCGCGAGACGAGAACTACCAAAAATGCAGACAAATTCGTAAGGATCACCCCTGGCAGCGATTATGAAGTGATATCGGCTCTGCGCATGCTGGTCGCCGGAAAAGGTGACATTGTGCCTGGCGAGGTGGGAGGCGTTTCCAAGACCGATCTGGCTGATCTTGCAGCTACGCTGAAAGCAGCCAAGTTCGGGGCGGTGTTCTTTGGTCTGGGCATCACGCACAGCCGCGGCCGGTACAAGAACATAGACAATGCCCTCTCCTTAGTGGCGGAGCTGAACCAGCACAGCAAGTTCGTGATTATGCCCATGCGCGGACACTATAATGTAGGCGGAATCGGGCAGGTCCTGGCCTGGTCGTCCGGCTACCCTATGTCTGTCGACTTCACCCGAGGGATGCCATACTTTAATCCCGGCGAGACGGCTGCCTGCGATCTGCTGGCTAGGGGTGACACCGATGCGGCGCTGATCATAGCCGCAGATGCCGTATCCAACTTCCCCCGAGCCACAGCAAAGATGCTGGCAAATATTCCAGTCGTTCAGATCGATCCCTATGAGAATCCCACGACGCTTCTCTCCGATGTAGTGATTCCCTGCGCCATCGCCGGAGTGGAGGTGGAGGGCACAGCCTATCGCATGGACGGCCTGGCTTTGCGCCTGAGAAAGATGGTGGACTGCGAATTTCCGAGCGACGAAGAGATCCTGATGGGAATACTGGAGAGCGTGCATAAACAGCGCCTTCTGAAGGCAAACGAGGGAGCTTAAAGAGATGATAATCAAAGGTGGAATTGTCTACGACCCGGCCAATGGCATCTATGGCGAAGAGATGGACCTTTTTATTGATCAGGGCAGGATGGCCGAGCAGGCCAAAGGGGAAGAAATAGATGCACACGGCCTCCTGGTCATGCCGGGCGGCGTTGATGCACACGCACACATAGCAGGCAAGAAGGTGAATACGGGCAGGATTATGAGGCCCGATGATTCCCGGATAGGCACAGAGCCGCGCACGGCTGTCTGCAGGCCCTCGACAGGCTATACTGTTCCCAATTGCTATGCCATGGGCTACCGCTATGCTCGCATGGGCTACACCACCGTCTTCGAGGCAGCAACCCCCATTTTAGAGTCGAGGCATACCCATGAGGAGCTAGAGGAGATCCCCATCATCGACAAGGGGGCTCTCACGCTTTTCGGCAGCAACTGGCAGGTCATGGAGTGCGTACGCGACAAAGACCTGTCCAAGCTGGCCGCCTACGTGGCCTGGGGGCTGCGAGCTGCCAGGGGCTACGGCGTGAAGATCGTCAATCCCGGCGGAGGCGAGGCCTGGGGATTTGGAGGCAATGTGAAAGGCATAAATGATACAGTGCCTGGCTTCGATGTAACGCCGGCGGAGATCATCAGTGGCCTGGCGAAGGCCAATGAGATGCTGCACCTGCCCCACTCCATTCATCTGCATTTCAATAACCTGGGCAAGCCTGGCAACTACACCACGGCTATCGAGACACTGGATCTGCTGAAGGACATCAAGCCCAGTCGCATGAGGCAGATCGTACACGTGGCGCACATGCAGTTTTCCGCCTACGGGGGAACAAGCTGGCGGGACTTCGAGTCCAAGGCTCCTGTCATTGCCGACTACTTCAATGCTAACAACCACGCCACCATGGATATGGGGCAGCTGCTCTTCGGCAGCGCCACCACCATGACCGCCGATGCGCCTTTAGAGTACGGCAATGCCCGTCTCACTCACAATAAGTGGTCGAATCACGATATCGAGCTAGAGGAGTCAAGCGGTGTCGTGCCCATGGTATACTTCAGAAAGATGCTGGTCAATGCCGTGCAATGGGCCATTGGCCTGGAGCTGGCCCTGCTGGTCAATGATCCCTGGAAGATTCTCATGACCACAGACCATCCCAACGGCAGCCCCTTCGTGAACTATCCGGAGGTCATCACACTGCTTATGAGCAAGCCCAAGAGGGATGCGGAGATGGCCACGCTGCATGAGCAGGTGCCCAAGCGCACCACACTTGCCGGCATCGAGAGGGAGCTGGACTGGACGGATATCACCATAATGACCCGTGCCGCTCCGGCGCGCATCCTGGGACTACAGGACAAGGGACACCTGGGACCAGGCGCTGACGGAGATGTGACCGTCTACAACCTCAGGCCCGAGGAGCTGGACACGAGCCAGGATCATGCCCTCGTCAAGAAAGCCCTAGCTAACGCCTTGTACACCATTAAAGGAGGAGTCGTCGTCTCCAAGGAAGGCCAGATTCTGGCCACGCCTCCCGGCAGAACCTTCTGGGTGGATGCGGCTGTGCCCCAGGCGGACGCCGACCGGCTCATGCTTGATTTGGAGGATAAGTTCGCCAAATACTATAGCATCCAGTTATCCAACTACGCGGTGCAGGATGCATATCTCCCCCATGCCAAGGTAATTCGGGCCGGCCTTCCAGTTGAGCCTCTCTCGGAGGTGGCTTAGATGAGAACTATCACCATCACCCCACTCAGGGAATTCCGGATCTCCGTCGAGGCGGAAAACATATCTCCCGATAAGTTTGCGCCCCTGAATATTGAGCAGATAAAGAGCCGGGCCATCTGGCAGGGAAACCGGCAAAAGACCCTATCCGATCTCTTCGCAGTAGAGGGCGATGATGCGCCGGCTACTCCGGAGGAGATGACCATCAAGCTGGTGGGCGATTTATCTTCTGTAAAGAGGATAGCAGAAGGCATGACGGCCGGAGTGGTCGAGGTGCAAGGAAGCGTGGGCATGCATGCCGGCAATAATATGAAGGGCGGATTGCTCAGCATCACCGGCGATGCCGACGACTGGCTGGCCAGAGAGATGCGGGGCGGAAAGGTTGTCGTCATGGGAGATGCAGGAAACTACGTGGGAGCTGGATACCGGGGCGAGAAGTGCGGCATGCGCGGCGGAGAGATAGAAGTAAAGGGTAGCGCGGGCGTTTATTTAGGCGAGCATCTTTGTGGCGGAAGCATTCGCATCGAGGGCGACGTCGGCGACTTTGCCGGAGCTGCCAATCAGGGCGGCACAATCTTCATCGGCGGCAAGACCTATTTGCCCGGCGCAGAGATGAGCAAAGGGACTATAACTGTTAAAGGAGAGGCCAAGGTTCTGCCCAGCTTCCAGAAGATGGAGATCGTGCAGATCGATGGACTGGCCTTCCAAAAGTATGCAGGCGACCTGGTAGACAATGGCAAGGGCGAACTCTTGGTGGGAGTAGGGTCACCTTGATAAATTGGGATGGAAATATGAGGGAACAACGTAATTATTTTGAGGTGCTCTAACTTGATCGATCGCAGCAAGGTTTTAGAGGTCTTGAGGGGATACGACCTCGATGATCTGCGAATCGGGATGATTGCATCCCATTCTGCCCTGGATACGGCAGACGGCGCAGTGGAGGAGAATTTCAGGACGCTGGCGGTGTGCCAGGAGGGGCGGGAGAAGCCTTATGTCAAGTACTTCCGCGCCAACCGGGACGAATCGGGCAGGATTGTAAACGGCATGATCGATGAGGTCATGATGCTGAGGAAGTTCCCGCAGATTTTAGAGCAGGAGAATCAGGATATTCTCAAGGAGAAGAACACTCTTTTTGTGCCCAACCGGTCGTTTACCTCCTACTGCGGCATTGATGCGGTTGAGGATCAGTTCACACTTCCTCTGCTCGGCTCCCGGAATTTGCTGCGTTCGGAGGAGCGCGGCGACAAGAGGGACTACTACTGGATACTGGAGAAAGCGGGGCTGCCTTTTCCCGAGCCCATTGAGGCGGAGGAGATCAAAGAGCTGGTAATGGTCAAGCTGCCTCATGCCGTAAAAACTCTGGAGAGGGGATTTTTCACAGCCGCCTCCTACGAGGAGTACTGCCAGAAAGCGGATCTGCTCCTGCGCCAGAATGTGATCGATCAGGACGGAATTGAACTGGCCAGAATTGAGCGCTACGTCATCGGGCCGGTCTTCAACCTGGACTTCTTCTACTCGCCCATCAGCAAGCAGACCGAGCTGATCGGCATAGACTGGCGCTTCGAGACATCTTTGGACGGCCACTGCCGTCTGCCTGCGCCCCAGCAACTCACGCTTAACGATAAGCAGATAAATCCTGAGTACACCGTCTGCGGCCACAACTCTGCAACTCTTCGCGAGTCGCTTTTGGAGAAGGCCTTCGAGCTGGCTGAGAAGTATGTGGAGGCAACGCAAGAGTATTATGCGCCAGGCATCATCGGGCCCTTCTGCCTGCAGACCTGTGTGGACAAGGACCTCAACTTCTACATCTACGACGTCGCGCCCAGGATCGGCGGCGGCACCAATGTGCATATGGCCGTCGGGCATCCCTATGGAAATGCCCTCTGGCGCACCAACATGTCCACGGGACGCAGGCTGGCGCGCGAGGTGCGCATAGCTTTGGAGAACGATTGCCTGGAAAAGTTAGTGACATAAAGCCAGGGAGATCAAGCCCCGGCAAAAAGAGAGAATGATGCAGGAATATGACTGAGACAAAAGAAGCGAGCGGCATAGGCATAGAGGTTCCCAAGAAGCTGAACAGGACTGCCAAGAAGCTGGCTGCAGCAGGCGAGAGCCTGGTGCAGATCGCCCCAGCTATCTTGCACAGCAAGGCCTCGGAGAAGATGCTGGCCATCGCCAGGATGGGCATGCTGGACAAGGTGCTGGGCTATTTGGTGACCACGGACAAAAATATGCACTTTGTGCGGCCGGGCCTGGCCTGGGACAGCGTGCAGACGGTGCCCCTGGATGTAATCGATGACGTGGAGTACGTGAAAGAGTTTCACAACAACACTCTGAAGATCAAGGTTGGGGAGAAGGCAGAGATGATCATCTTCTACGACGATATGGACGGCATCAGGTTCTATCAGTATCTCAAGAACAAGCAGTGGCAGAAATGATGAGATGAGTTGGACGAAAAGTCAGTGCAAATGCCACCCCCTTTCCGGGGCTCATTTTCATCTCCTCTGCGGACCGGCAATTGTTTGCGACAATTAGTCCTTGGGGTTAATGAAACCAAACCACAGAGAAACCGATTCATACTTGACGAATATTTCATTGCTCACTGCAATTAGCAAGCAGCCAATTTTATCATAGAGTTTGTTCTATTCCATACACATGCCCTTTTCTTCGAAATGCCAGGATGATGACAGATCAAGAGAGATAACCGTCGTGGCCCACTGTCTGCTTAACCCCTTAACACGGGTCAAGGGCCTCGTACCAGTGCCTTTTCGGCCCGAGGGCCCGACCATTCAGCTCCCCTGCCCTGAGGCGCTCTACCTGGGGCTGGAGCGCTGGGCTGTGACGCGAAACCAGCTCGATGTACCCCAGTTCCGCCGCTTCTGCCGCTCGCTCATCACCCAATACGTGGATCTCTTGCAGATGCTAGCCGGGCAGGGCGCACGCTTGCGCATTCTGGGAGTGGCGGGCAGTCCCAGTTGCGGCGTGGAGACAACGAGCAGCGGCTACACAGGCGGGCGAGTGCGAGAGGCAAAGCATGCACACGTGGCCGGGCGGGGCGTATTCATGGAGGAGCTATTGGCCGAGATGGAGCGGCGAAATGTACCTTTTCAGGCAGAAGAGGTCGGAAAAAAAGAAGGCACTGTCGGCGGTTCCTGAGCGAGGGGGCGGGTCGGCCTACGAATAATGTTAAATACTACTACTGCATGAGGATGCCTGCATCTTTTGCGGGGATTGCCAAGCCAGGTCAAAGGCGCTGGATTCAGGGTCCAGTCACGAAGGTGTTCGTGGGTTCGAATCCCATTCCCCGCACCTAAACTTATCGATTTTAGGAAACTTTCGTGGATTTCTGCTGGGAAACTGAATTCCTTTTTCACGATCTGCTTCAAGGATTATGTAAGATGCCAAAGAAGCAGGTGAATGTGAACTGGGACATAGAAGCAAGGACCGAAGTCTAAAAAAATTGAATCTCTTATAATTTGATTTGATCCACTCTGAAATATCATCAGAGAGATTTCTCCATGCGGAATCCTTGCCGGTTATATCTACTGCGAAGATCTTGTCGTTTTGATCGACATAGTTTACTGCAGCATCGCGAATTTGTTCAGCAGCGGAAGCAGTCCTAATAAGCCAAACGGATTCTAACAGCTTTGCCCAGTTCCAATAAGATCGCAAATGATCCCACAGCGTGGCGTAGTCTTGCCTGATGCGCGAAGATCGTACGAAACAAGTATTGTGTTCATTTCTTATCACCTTTGCCTTTGGTGTCAACCTCTTAATGAAGGCCTAAAATACATCGTTGATACATTCATTTCTATTATCTCAAGTTTTCTGCAGTCCCGCAGTTTTACGGGTCTAGAACGAAAATAGTATATATCGATGGCTTTCATAGATAAGTGGAGAGAGAATAATTAACTACCATGCATAAAAATAATGCGTTAATTCTTTTATCTGGGGGATTAGATTCTGCTTGCTTGCTGCCATATTATTTAGAAAGAGGTTTTAACATTTCTTGTCTATGGATTAACTATAATCAACCAGGAAAGGAATATGAAGAAAAAGCTGTTGATTATTTGAGCAGAAGATTCCGGATTGATTTGGTTAAGCAAGCAATAGAGAAGGATATAGTTCTAAGAAATAAAGAAAATATGGAATATTTCGGGAGAAATTTATTATTAATATCTCTTGCATTATCTATGTTCCCATATAACCATGGACTTATCTGCACGGGTATCCGTTATACGCCTAATTATTATGATTGCGGAGAACAGTTTATTCTTGAAATGTTCCGCCTTATAGAAGATTTATCAAATGGTTTGGTACTTTTGGACACACCATTTTTTAATTATTCTAAGAAAAATATAAGTATCTTTGCCCTTGAACATAATATTGATTTCAATAAGACATATAGCTGCATTAAAGGCCAATCCAACGGTTGTGGTCGTTGTATATCGTGTTTGGAACGGGAAAACGCAATTAAGGGACTGAAAATAAATGGAAATGATTAGAGCGTTTTGTTCGTATTCATCTGTACTCGCCAGCAGAGAATATTTGCAAATACTAAATACATATTATAAATATAATAGCAACATTCTTTTATCTCTCTATGATATAAAGTATTATCTCAGAAATGAGAAGACCCTGCTCCAAGATATTTTTGAAAGATCTAATTCGGTTTTTCTTGATAGTGGTATATATGAAATAGAAACATGGTACGTGTTTAGCTCCCGATCAATCGTTCCTAAATTTACCACAAAATGTTCTTAGACCAGGAAAATTAAATAATATGATGGTAATACTTATTCATTAGGAGTATGCACGAGGGAGAAACAATCAAGCAACCTCAAGAG
>DATLBD010000161.1:0-11530 GCA_035527135.1 Methanothrix sp.
TGCGACGAACCATTCGCAATTTTGCTTGCGAAAATTCAGGATTCAATTTCAGAATCATACCCCCTTTTTTTATTACAGGGGCATTATGATAAATATAATTAATTAGTAATAGTAACCGAATGTGAGGTAGTCAAGTTAAGCCACACAAGTATATTATAAGATGCTTTTCTACCCCAAACCCTCTGATGGTGCGCTGCAGATTTTGGATATCCCATTTGATTTTACCGATAGCAAAAAACTGCGACCCATAAATTGTACATCTAATTGTACCAAGACATTCGGAATGAAGCGTTAAGCTGAAGAGGATTTGGGCGATTTGGGAAGGTTATATAACATGATACGTATAACTTGAGAATTAAAGACAATAATAAAAATGGTTTTCACTGCCCTCAGGGGCAGGGCAGGGTTAAGATGGATGCGTTGCCGCTCTCCAGTGACATCCTCATATTTGTGTATCCCGAATAGGCTCCGTTCATGACATAGATGGGCACCGCGCTGGAACTCTTCTGCACCCTAGCCCCCACTCGGGCCGTCCCCTCTACCTCAGAATGAATGCTGTAAACAGAATTTTCGTCAGTCTGGGCGACAGACGTATCCTTGATCAGTTCCACCAGACCAGAGTAGCTCTCCGAGTAGACCGATCCTACCTCATAGTTCTTAACGCAAAGGGCGTTCTTAAGCTCACTGTTCGTAATGGGCGCACTGTATCTGGAAGGCCGGTTCTGAAATACTCCCCATTCGTTTGCCCAGATTTCATTGTAGCCGTCTTCAAAGCCGCCATAGACCTGAGCATCGATGGATCGGGACACAGTGCCAGTACCTCTTGTTCCTGTGACCATCTTCTGTCCATGAAAACCAGCTTCCGTCTGATAGATACGCATATCATCCGTGGTTCCCAGGTTGTAGATCCAGGAATGCTCTGTGAGGTTCTGTTCCACGCCGTTTACCGTAGGAACGAGTATGTTAGTGCTGGCAATAATGAAAAACGCTGATGTAACCAACAATCCGAGCGTCAACGATCCTGGCCGCCATCTCATCTGGACACCTCAACCTCAAGAGCATCATGGCTGGGCATTGAATATAAATCTGATCCTTATCTGGCGACCTTTGGCTTATTGCGTCCTCTCAGCCTGATATCTCTGAGACGTGCTTCCAGCGATGCCTGCAGATCCGAGGAGAGACCAGCCCCGTAATAGTCCAAACGGGCGGCGATGGCCAGCTTTGCCGCCAGGGTACGAGCCACCTTTCCCCGCAGCTTCCGGGGCGATCCTATCACGGCAGGATGGCGATAGATGATGCCGTGCTTGGGCGAGGGAGCATGGCCCTTGAGATGCTTGAAGAGAGACTTTTCTGCCCCCATGACCTGCACTCGACTGGAGGGCATCTCAGCCAAACGATGCAGGCCGCCCGCCCTTGAGATGAGCCTTGCCGCCAGAACCGGGCCGGCGAGGTTTGAGAGATTGGGAGCCAGCGCTTGCACAGTGCCTGAGACATCCATTTCCGTGGCCGCCCTGGACTCTCGGAGACTCAAGATCGCCTTGGCCAGCAGCCCCATGTTTTCGTCTTCTCTTAGCCCTTCCGCCAGATCTTTTCCATGCACGATCTCCTGGCTATGCAGGCGAGACCATTCGTAGAGCCTCTCGTCAAGCAGATTGATCGCCTGGGAAAGATTATCCAGGGCCTCCATGGCCTGGAGCAAATCCTGCTCGGCGGTGGTGCCGGCCAGAATGCTCCGGCGCACCAGGCCCAAGGCCGCCTCTCGCAGCCGCTCGTTGTATTCTCGGTCGTCGGCTGCAAAGCCACAGGCCTTTGCCAGGGCGCGCAGATCGGGCTGGGGAAGGGGAAAGGCACTGGCTGCCCCCAACGGGAGAAGCTCTAAGATTCCGCTTGCCTCTTTTTCAGCAAGCAAGGATCCGGTCAGCAGGTCGACTTTTCCAAACCAGGTTAGGATCTCCATTTGCTTATACTCCTGCACGGTTTGGAATAGATTACTTTCGGCCCGCACAGATTGAGTTTAAATACCTCCTGGCTCAAGTTACAGTTACCTCTCAACGAAAAAAATTAGGGGGCATATTGTCTATGAAAGAACTGGTTGATCAGATAAAAGCCCGTCTCAGGGATCAGAAGATCGAGGTCTCTGATGAGGATATAGAGTCTCGCCTAAAGAAGCTCATCGTGGATTTTCGCGTGCCTGAAGGCGAGGCGAGAAGATCGGTTTTAAATTACTTCTTCAAAGAGCACGGCATAGTGCCTCAGGTCAGGGCCGGCTCGGAGAAGGTCAAGATCGCAGACATCAAGGAGGCTGGCAAGTGGGTGGATCTGGAGGTCAAGGTTTTGGATCTCTGGGAGCCGGCTTCCGAGACCATCTCTCAGACAGGACTTGTGGGCGACAGCTCTGGATCTATGAAGTTTGTGAAGTGGACGAAGTCCGAGCTGCCCAATCTGGAGCTTGGACGAAGCTATCTCTTAAAAAAGCTGGTCACGGACGAGTTTCAGGGCAGGTTTTCTATAAAACTGAATCGCACCAGCCAGATTGAGCCGCTAGATGCAGACGTGGAGGCAAAGCCAGCCAGCAAAGCCGCTAGCCAGGTTAAGGTAGTGGAGATCGAGGAGCCCGGCCAATGGGTGGATCTGAAGGTCAAAGTGGCACAGCTTTGGGAGACGAACAGCGATGCCATCTCCCAGTCGGGGCTGGTGGGCGATGAGACAGGCACCATAAAATTTGTGAAGTGGGTTAAGGCCGATTTGCCGGAACTGGAGGAAGGCAAGAGCTACCTTCTCAAAAACCTGGTCACAGACGAGTTTCAGGGCAGGTTTTCCGTAAAACTGAATCGCACCAGCCAGATCGAGCCGTTAGATGTCGATGTGGAGATCGGCTCCGTAGCGGCGGAGTTCTCAGGCGCCCTGGTGGATGTGCAGAAGGGCTCTGGGCTTATCAAGCGCTGCCCTGTTTGCAAGCGCTCTTTGGCCAAGGGTGTCTGCAACGAGCACGGAAAGGTGGACGGCACCTACGATCTGCGTATCAAAGCGGTGCTGGACGACGGGCGCCGGGTGCAGGATGTGCTCATGAACCGGGAGACCACGGAGAGGCTGGTAAATCTCACTTTAGAAGAGGCCAAGCAGATGGCCATGGAAGCGCTCGATCATGAGGTAGTGCGCACTATGATTGAAAGCAAACTGATGGGAAGATACTATTCCATCACTGGACCAAGGATTGATCGCTATCTTCTGGTGGAAAGCATCAATGAAGTCCCACCGGTATCAGTATCACAAGTGGACGAGCTCATAGCTTCTGCGGAGGTGGCTTAAGGATGGCAGGATTTTCAAGAGAAGTGGCAAAAAGGATCTTCGCCGAGGAGCTGAAGAGTTCCAACTACTCCTTCCGCGATGGGGAAGATCAGCACCAATATGCTCCTCAATATCTTCTCACCCCCACGGGAGCGAAATGCAATCGCGTTTTCGTGGTCGGCACCCTCACCGAGAAGGATGACATCGGCGGCGACACAGAATACTGGCGGGGACGGGTGGTCGATCCCACTGGCAGCATACTGATTTATGCCGGTCAGTATCAGCCGGAAGCGGCCCAAATACTTGCTGGCATGGAGGCCCCCTCTTTTGTAGCCGTGGTGGGCAAGCCTAATCTTTACCAGACTGATGACGGAAACATCATCATATCTTTGCGTGCTGAATCCATCCAGCAGGTGGACGAGAATACGAGAAACCAGTGGATAATGGACACAGCCCGACGAACCCAGGAAAGACTGGAGGCTTTAAAGAATGCCAGGCCAGTCCCTGCATCCAGCGATTTTACCACTGCGGACAATGTGCCTGCGCCTGCTTCCTCTCCAGCCCAGGACGCGGATAGGGCTATGCAGCATTATCACACCGACATCGAGCATTTCCGGCAGATGGTACTTCGCGCGCTCACCTCCTTGAAGGCAGACCTGGCCAAGAGCGACATGCCACAAGAGCTAAAAACCACGAAGAGTGCGATTGCCGAGAGTGAGAGCAAGCCCGCCACATTGACTGCTGAGCAGGAAGAGATGCCGGCGTCCCGAAAAAGCAAGCCCAAGAAGAGCGAGTCCTTGAATGCCTGGCCGGAACCGGAGAATGACGAAGAGGTAGAGACTATTAACTTCGCCAAAAAGAACTGAAAAGTTTTATATAATCTGCTGAAGCTCTATAACATGGGTGAATCAATATGGTAATTGGAGTAACGATGGTAAAGGTGGTGCCGGGACAGGAAAAAACCGTCTACAATGCCTTGCATGAGATAGACGGCATAAAGGATGTCTACCATGTCTTCGGTGAGTTCGACTTCGTGGTCATCATCGAGGTTGAGGGCCTGAGCATGCTCAATAAGCTCGTGGACGTCATCCGTGAGATAGATAACGTAACCGCCACCCAGACCGTAGTCGGGGCTGAACTTTAGCCCTTTTTCCCCTTTTTATGGAAATTGCTGAGGAGCTGGCCAAGCAGCAAAAGGCTATCTCCGTAGCTGAATTTTTTGAGAAGAATCGTCAGATCCTGGGATTCGACTCAGCGCCCCGAGCGCTCATCACCTGCGTGAAGGAGGGCGTGGACAATTCCCTGGATGCCTGCGAGGATGCCGGAATATTGCCGGATATTTTTGTGCAGATAAAGAAGAGCGGCGAATACTTTCAGGTCATAATTGAGGACAACGGGCCGGGTATTGTGTTGCAGGAGATCCCGCGCGTCTTTGCCAAACTGCTCTATGGATCACGTTTTCATACTTTGCGCCAAAGCCGCGGTCAGCAAGGCATCGGCATATCCGCGGCGGTGCTTTATTCCCAGCTCACAAGCGGAAAGCCAACTAAAGTCATCTCCAAGATCGCTCCGGACAGACCAGCCCACTACTGCGAGCTGATCATAAATACGGCCAAAAATGAGCCAGAGATCCTCAAATCTGAAGAAGTCGACTGGGAGAGGCCACGGGGCACGCGCGTGGAGCTGGAGATGGAGGGCTCCTATGTGAGGAGCCGCCGCCAATCAGTATATGGCTCGCTGAAGAGCACAGCCATTGTCAATCCCCATGCGCGCCTGACCTTGGTGGAGCCCGAGGGCAATATTGAGGTCTTCGAGAGGGCCACGGAGAGTCTGCCCAAGAAAGCCTATGCCATTTCCCCCCATCCGGCAGGAATTGAGCTTGGCGAGCTGATCAAGCTTTTGCGCTACACTGATAAAAAGAAGCTGCGCGTCTTTTTGAAAGAGACCTTCTCTTCCATCGGCGCCATCTCGGCTCAAGAGCTGTGCAACCGGGCAGGCCTGGATCCGGAAGTTGTCCCTGCCGACCTGGACCATGAGGCGGCCAAACGATTGCACAGAGCCTTCAAGCAGATCAAGGTCAAGTCGCCTCCCGTGGACTGCCTTTCTCCTATTGGCGAGGAGCTGATCAAGGCTGGCCTTGAGAAGGAGTTTCGACTGGACTTTATCGCCACCACGGTCCGGCCCGTCTCCGTCTACTCGGGCAATCCCTTCCTGGTCGAGGTAGGATTGGGATATGGAGGTGAGCTGGAGAAGGAGGGCCGTATTGAACTATTGCGCTTTGCCAATCGCGTTCCTCTCGTCTATCAGCAGGGTGCTTGCGCTGTAACTCACGCTGTGGAGAACGTTTCCTGGAAGAACTATTCCCTGGGCCAGCCCACGGGAAGCGGCGTGCCGGTTGGCCCGGTGGTCCTCCTAGTTCATATTGCCTCCACCAATATTCCCTTCACCTCAGAGAGCAAGGATGCCTTGGCCGATATGCCGGAGATTTTGACAGAGATCGATCTGGGGCTGAAAGAGGTAGCGAGAAAACTGCGCCGCTACCTGAGCCGGCAGAGCATTCTCTCTGAGAGGCGGGAGAAGGAGGAGATCATAAGAAAGATCCTGCCCCGCATTGCCAAGAAGCTCTCCGATGTCCTGGAAAAGGAAGAGCCGGATATCGGGCCAGTGGTAGCCAAGATCATGGGCAATCTCCTCGTCTTTCGGAGGGTGGAGAGGAATAACGGCCAACTATGCGTAAAAATACAGGTAGAAAATCACAGCGAACAGGTCCGGTCCTTTAAGCTGCATGAGGTGCTGGCAGTGCAGGCCGACTCCGTCTCGCCTGCTGCCAAAGTCATTGCACTGGGAGACGGCTACGACTACCACTGGAAGCTCTCCGTCGGTCCCGGCGAGAGCACCTTTCTTAGCTACAGCATCGCTGCCGATGGAGTATCCATGAAAGAGCCGGTGGTGGAGGGCCTGGATGCGGAGATCGTCACAGGGGCCAGGGTGATCTAGCCAATGGAAAAATCTGATAAGAAAAATGAATTTGAAAAAATTGAAAAAAAAGAAAAAGCTGAAAAATCCAAACGGGCTGAAGAGCGGCTGCTTGGCCTTGCTAACACTCTTTACAACCAGTTCCAGAAGGGCATAGTGCCCCATATCTCCCTGCCCTCCCGAACCAAAGGAAATATCGAGTTTTCCACCAAGGACGACGTCTGGGTTTATGGAAACCAGGAGACGACACGAAGCGTCAAGACCGTGCGCGGGGCCAAGACACTGCTCAAGACGGTTCACCTGGCTGAGCTGCTCATCAAAGAGCATCTTAAGAACAATCGCGGCTCGACGTTAAGAGAGATCTATTACATATCCGAGAACTGGGATATCGCCAAATTCCATGAGCAGGCGGAAAGTGACCGGCTTATCGAGGATCTGGAGATCGTCACCTCTCTGCACCGGGAGGACTTTCATGTCCGGCCGGAAGAGGATGGTGCGGCAGTCTTCGGGCCGCTGCGCCTCAGAGAGCAGACCCGACGGGGCGAGAGGGAGATGCATTGCCAGGAGGATGTGGGCGAGGCAGGCTACCAGATACCTTTCAATGTGGATAACATCGAATTTTTAAGCCACGATGCAAAAATGGTCATGGCTATTGAGACAGGCGGAATGTATGCCCGGCTGATTGAGAACGGCTTTGATGAGGAGTATAATGCTATCCTGGTCCACATAAAAGGCCAGCCTGCCAGGTCCACGCGCCGCATCATAAAGCGGCTGAATGCGGAGCTGAACCTCCCCGTGGTTGTCTTCACAGATGGCGATCCCTGGTCCTATCGCATCTTCGCCAGCATCGCCTACGGTGCCATCAAGAGCGCTCACCTCTCCGAGCACCTGGTCACGCCGGGGGCACGCTTTTTGGGTGTGCAGCCCAGCGATATCGTGGACTACAACCTCTCCACAGACAAGCTGACCGACAAGGATCTGCATGCTCTGCGAAGCGAGCTGACCGATCCTAGGTTCAATACGCCCTACTGGGAAAAGCAGATCAAGCTGCAACTGGACCTCAAGAAGAAGGCAGAGCAGCAGGCCTTTGCCGGCAAGGGCCTGGATTATGTGACCAAGACCTACCTGCCGGAGAGGCTCTCTGAGATGGGAATAATCTAGCTGTAGGGGTATTTTCGGCTTTGATTATCGATTTTCACACTCACATCTACCCGGATCACGTGGCCGCCAAGATCCTTCCTGCAGCCAAGAGGAAGCTGAAGGTAGAGGTTCCCGGAACCGGCGCGCCCGGAGATTTGTACCGCATGATGCAGGCGGCAGGAGTCGCCAGGTCGGTGCTCTTGCCCCTGGCCAAAGGCAGGGAGGATGTCTCGAGCCTCAACGACTGGATTTTATCCGTATCGAGAGAGAGCGGGGAGCTGACTGCATTTGGCGCCGTTCATCCCTTCATGAAAGATATGGAGAGCGAGCTGGACCGCCTGGCCACCTGGGGCATTAAAGGTGTTAAGGTGATGCCGCTCTTGCAAGAGGTCTATCCCGATGATCCCCGCTGCGGCAGGCTTTACGAGGCATTGATAGAGAGGAAGATGATCCTGGTGGCCCATGCAGGCCGAGATCCACTGGAACGGCAGGAGATCTTTGGCACGCCTGAGCGTTTTGCCAGGACCGTTGAATGCTATCCGGACTTAAGAGTGGTGCTGGCCCATCTGGGGGGTCTACGCATGTGGGATGATGTTAGGCGGCACCTGCTGCCCACCGGCGGAAATGTCTATTTCGATACGGCTTACGTCTCCTTTTACATGGGCCGGCAAGATATGGCCGAGCTGATAAGAGATATCGGTCCGGAGAGGGTCATCTTCGGCAGCGACTATCCCTGGGAGGAGCCGGGAAGGGCAGCGGAGATCATCAAGGGCCTGGGGCTTAATAAAGCGGACGCGCAAGCTGTTCTCTGCAAGAATGCAGCCGATCTTCTGGGTATGAGGATTTAAAGATCCAGGAATTGGTACCTGATATTTGCCCTTAAATAAGCCAAAGGTTTATACTTCTTTAGAATAGATGTGCTGATCCATGAAACGTGATCTGCTTGACATTCTGGCTTGCCCGCTATGCAAAGGCGATCTTACGCTAGAGGTATTCGAGGAGAACGAGAAAGAGATTGTGACAGGCAAGCTCTGCTGTCCGGCCTGCCAGGAATGCTATCCCATTGAAGAATGCATCCCCAATATGCTTCCGCCCGATCTGAGAGATTAGTCCGGTTTTTGGGGCAAGCTGCCCGGCAAGGGCGAAGCATGCTGTAAATCTGGCAGAAGCTGTAGAAATGTAATAAATGTCACAAGCAAAATATTTATACAATATCATGGTATATATGGTGTGGGGGAGAAGGCAATGGATCATGTTGTTCACATCAACAATGGCAGCGGGGCGGCCAGGCCCATAGTTATTCGTCTTCTTCCCGGCGAGGAGACTATCTTCAACCTCAAGGTCGTCAATCACGGGGAGCCGTCTAATATTTCTTTGCAGGCTAGCAATCCCGTCTTCAAGGCGGTGCGTTTGAAGAAGCCGGATCACTATGTAGCCATGGAAGAGATCATACCCATCCTGGCCAGGATGCCGGCCAACAAGAAGCGGCTGGACGGCGAGATTCTCCTCTCCGGCAGCGGTGGGGAAAGCCGGGTGCCAATCACTCTTTTGCGCGATTCTGAAGATCCGGGCGACGATCTGGAAGACGCCGGCCAGCAGGGGGACGAGGAATTGAAGGATGATCTGATGGGAGAGGCTCTGCAAAGAGAAGATGCAAACGATGAAGGGGATGAAGAGGAAGACGAGGATACTGATCTTTCGGCCCGGAGAAGGGACGGCAGGGGCCGAGAAGAATCAGATGATGACGACGAGGATGAGGAAGACTTTCAGAGCATCAAGCGAGTGAAGCGGTCCGAAGACGAAGATGAGGACGTGGACGAGGTAAAGGAGCCCCGGCGCATAGCATTCTCTCGCGATCAAGATCTACAGAGGTACCGATCAGCTACCCGTCAGCGAAGAGTAGCTGGAGCGCCAGAAAGCCGCGGGGACAGGCACGTCCAGGTGCGAGCAGGGGGGCGCGCTGATAAAGATCTGGGATCGGCCGAGAGTGCTGAAGATCGATACTATGGCCATAACGAAGATCAGAACGAAGATCACAACGATGATTTCAACGATGGTCTCAACAACGATCGAAGAGATGATCGCAACAGTTATCGCAGCGATGGCTACAGCACTGATCGAATAGACTCCAGCAGGGAAAACGAAATCGAGAGCAGTGCAGAAGACGATAATAGCCGCTTTGAGACTCGCTTTGATACGCGTATTACTCGTGTTGATGATCGTTTTGTAGATAAAAGCAATAGGCAGGATGAAAGCCCACGTTTCATCCCCAGGCAGGTCCCTGCGCCGGGGCAGGAAGAGGGACAAAGGCAAAGGTCCACCTCCGGCTATGAGGAGGGCTACCAGGGGTACCAGGGCTTCCGGCAGGAACTGGACCGTGAGAGCCAGGAGATCCTCACTTCTGCCGAGAGGGCCGAAAGTGCCCCTGAGGTGTCAGAGGAGTATGTCGAGCGGGATGAGGGGCCACTTTCTTCCCCGCTTTTGGACAATTTTGATGGCTTTGGCGGCCTGGGCACTTTGCAGGTCATCCCGGCGGCCATATTCCTGACTCTGGTTATCGTTTTGGTTTTAACGTTCATCACAGAGAGCATTCCTGAGTTTCCTGGCGCATTAGGATCGTCCATCCTGATCGTCACCCTTATCATATACGGAGCGGCAACGCTTCTGAAGGCGTGAATATGAGATACATTGTGGTCACAGGCGGGGTTATGAGTGGCCTTGGCAAGGGCATTACTGCGGCGTCCATCGGCAGGTTGCTCATGAACCGGGGTTATAAGGTTACAGCCATAAAGATCGATCCTTACATAAACATCGATGCAGGACTCATGAGTCCATTCCAGCATGGAGAGGTTTATGTCCTCAAGGACGGCGGCGAGGTGGATCTCGACCTCGGCAACTATGAGCGGTTCCTCGATGTGGAACTTACCAGCGACCACAACATCACCACCGGCAAGGTTTACAGCACGGTCATTGAGAAAGAACGCAAGGGCGAGTATCTGGGCAAGACGGTGCAGATCATCCCCCACATCACTGAAGAGATCAAGACACGCATCCGCCAAGTCTCCCGAGACGGAGGCTGCGAGATCTGTCTGATAGAGGTGGGTGGCACGGTGGGCGATATCGAGTCCATGCCTTTCCTGGAGGCCATGCGCCAGCTGCGATACGAGGAGTCGGGCAACATCTTCTTTGTGCACGTCACCCTCGCCCCCTCTACGATGGACGGGGAGCAGAAGACCAAGCCCACCCAGCACAGCGTAAAAGAGATGCGCCAGCTGGGCCTGCAGCCGGACATGATTGTCGTGCGCTGCGAGCATCCCCTCTTAGAGGAGACCAAGCTCAAGATCGCTCACTTTTGCGATGTGCCCATGGAGGGTGTGATCAGCGCCCACAATGCCGACGACATTTACCGTGTTCCTCTGCAGATGGAGGCGGAGGGCCTCGCCAAGTACATCATGAAGGCCATGCGGCTCTTTCCACTGGAAGAGCGCAAGGACTGGGATGAGTTCGTAAAGAAGATGGATGCTGCCCAGGGCGTCGTGAAGGTGGCCATTGTGGGCAAGTACACGGTGGGCTCGCAGTGTGCTGACCCAATGGAGGATGCCTACCTGTCCATCCGAGAGTCCCTCAAGCACGCCGGCATTGAGGTGGGTGTGAAGATTGATGTGCAGTGGGTCGATGCCGAGGAGCTGGAGGGCGGCTCGGCAGACCTCATCCTGCGTGAGGCGGACGGCATCCTGGTCCCAGGCGGCTTTGGCTCCCGTGGGACAGAGGGCAAGATGAAGGCCGTGCAGTATGCCCGAGAGATGAAGGTTCCATACCTTGGGATTTGCTTTGGCATGCAGCTTGCCGTGATCGAGTACGCCCGCAACGTCTGCGGCCTGGACGGTGCCAGCAGCACGGAGTTTGGGGCCACGCCGTATCCCGTAATTGCTATTCTCCCGGAGCAGGAGAAGATCAGGCACATGGGGGCGACGATGCGGCTGGGCAACTATCCGGCACACCTTAAAGAGGGCAGCCTGGCGCACAAGATCTACGGGACAGACGAGATCGTGGAGAGGCATCGGCACCGCTACGAGGTCAATCCCGCTTACATCAGCCAGATCGAGGAGAAGGGCATGGTCTTCTC
>DATLBD010000162.1:0-4301 GCA_035527135.1 Methanothrix sp.
GGCAAAAACGGCAGTCACAGTCGCCGATCACGTGGTTGATGACAATGGAAGATACATGGACACCGTGCGACTCTACCGTCTCAATCAGGCGCCTGCTCTCTTCCACGGCAGCCTTCTCAGGAATGGTGACCACGGTGATGCTGGCCGTCTCCGGGTCGAGCAGGGCATTTCGCATGGTCTCGGCTTTCTGGCGCATGCTCCTGACCTCAGCGAGTATGCTGTCGCCAAAACCAGGTTGCAGCAGGTCGAGCACACCCATCCATCTATTTCTCATGCCCAGCACTTTGGTAACAAATCCTGTTGTGATGGAGGGCAGTTGCAGCAAAGGCAGGACCATGGCTGTTGGTGCCGAGTCTATGACCACAAAGTCGTACTTTTTCTCTACGTAGATGTCGTTTAATTTGTCCATGAAGATGAGCTCGGAGACGCCGGGCATATTCCCGAAGTCCTCTGGTTTAACCTCCACCTCGAATAGACCGAAGAGGGCGGTGAAGATGTTCTTGTACCTGCGAAAGAAGCCTCGTGCTTCCTCGGCCAGGTCTGGCTCATAAGCATAGAGATGCTCGCGGATCTTCGTGGGCCGGCTTCCCAGATCGATGTCGAAGATGTCAGAGAGCGAGTGGGCCGGGTCCATGGAGAAGACTAGCGTATCCTTGCCCTGATGCGCCGTCCAGATGCCGGAAGCTGCAGAGCAGACGCTTTTGCCCACGCCTCCTTTGCCCGCTACATAGATCAGTTTCATAGGCCTCAATCTTCCGGGAGGAGATTTAATGGTTTGCGCCTGCATGGACCGAAATGCTGGATTGCATAAAGGAAAGAAAAACAGGATGGCAACAAAAGGTTTTTCTACTTCCAAGACATTTTAATAGACTTAATTATAAAAGGGGGCGAAAGGTTTGAGAGGGCAAATAGTTCTGATCAGCATACTTATTCTATGGGCATCTGTCGCACATGGTGCCATCAGCGGGCAGGCGACTGGCCTTGACATTTTAGGAAGCCTGGCGAACAATACCACGATCATAGCGCCTGAAGGCATGCCGATTGAGGTGGATATCATCGGCAGCACAGCTTCCAATATCCAGATTGGTTATCCTATAGAAGTGATCAATAAAGCTTGTGGGAGCGAGTGCTGGGGCTGCGGTCCATGTGGCGAGGTAAAATGCTATAGAACTCCATGGGACGACTTCAAGAGGCCGCTATGCTACCCCTGGAGTTCATACATTCCCACCAGGTATAGCCGGTCGCTCATCAAAACAGATCCAGTATACGTGAGCACTGCGCCAAAGATCCTCACTTTGGGGTGGGGGGCAACATATCCTTAGCCAAAGCCCTGGCAAAAGATTTGCTTTTAGTCGCAAGAAAAATGCAGCATAAACTTCGAAATATTTTTTTATTATATTTTTACAATATTTTCTGATTTAATCTGTAATAGACCCGGTAATTGCCAGAAATATGGCCCCATCGGCCCGAAAGATTTTTCTACTTTCAGTATATATAAAACTTAGTTTAAATATTCCTAAGCAAAAAATGAAACTTGTGGAAGGGGGAATGGAGTTGAGGTTGTCAATCATATTGGCTTTAGCGCTGATGCTATCGGCAAGCACTGCCTTTGCATTTGGCGGTCCAGGATCAGTAGTTGTAGATATCGTGGGAAGCGTAACAGACAATACAAAGATCACATCGTACGGCATGGAAAAAGTGGAGCTCGAAATCATTGGAAGCCAGGCGAGTAATACAACTATCTCTCCGCCTGCTGAGACGGAAGTAATTTGCCCTGATTGTCCATGTCCTGAATGCGACGATGAGGAAGAATCCTATCCCTGGGAGGGAAGGCATCTGGGAGTCGACGCCTGGTATGACACATTCTGGTACACAAATATTAACCTGCCGAAGTGGCCCCAGTTCTAGGGTCGAAATACAGGAATTGTGTCATTCAAACCAAATCCAAATTAACCTTTTTTTTGAAAATTAAATTCTTAATTTTTAAATTTTATTTCATAAAGAATCGAGGGGATAAAACGGCCCGGGTTGAGGGGATGGCTTAAGGGTAGCAAAAAAAAGCCCCGGAGCCGTTTTATTGTTTTGGTTTTGTGCTTACATAATATTAATAATAACAATGTAATCATCGTAGTATTTAACTCTTTCGATATTCAAATTCAGTTATTCTGTGAAAGAGGTGCACAATCAATATTTTCCAGTAAGTATTTTCCAGTACAATCCCCGCTTGGATTCCTGGCCGGGTCCGGGCCCTTGGGAAGATAAAGCCTCTGGATGGATGCATGATGCAAGCGATTAAATACACCCAGATAAACCTCAAATAAATCCATGCAAAATTCCAGCAAATCCTTCTCCCCCGGCAAAAGCGAGCTATTCTGGTGCGAAAAATGCAGCCTTCCCCTTATATCGGAAAAATGCTCCACCTGCAATAGCTCCGGCCGCAAAATAGAGCTCGCGCCGCCAGGCGACATTCGCCTCTGTTCTCGAGAGGCAAAAAAGCTCCTCGCTCTACTCTTCACTCAAAATTACGGTTATGCGGATTTCCTTGAGGGCAGGATAATTCTGCTCAATAAAATTGCCGGACTCGACCGCCGCGATCAAGTGATCTTGGAAGGCCGCCACATCGCTACACTCTGGTTTGATGTCACAGCTGGCTGCCACAAGCTGGATTTGGAGACTTCTGGCGCAGCCCTGCTTTCCAGCAGAGCAACAAAGAGCCTCGTGATATGTGACAGCTCAATATTAAAAGGCCATATAAAGGGTAAGTGGCTGCGAGAAGAGAAGATCATAAGCGGGCCTTGTGTCCTGGATGAAGGCGATAACGTCATCTTAAAAATAGGAAAATTCTCCGGTGTGGGTGTAGCTAGGAAAAGGGCAGATGGTTCGCGATCCATTCGCATCAAGGACGTGGCGCAGAAGGATTTTGCCCTCAGCGAAAAACGACCCTCCCTGCAGGACGTCATCTCCGCCAATGCGGTAGAGCTCAAGAGCCTGGAGAGAGCAGCAATAAGCGAGATCAAGAGCTACCTGTCTAAGAACCGGCTTCCCGTAAACATTTCTTTCAGCGGTGGAAAGGACAGCCTGGCCTGCCTATGCCTGGGCCAAAAGGTACTC
This sequence comes from Methanothrix sp., assembly GCA_035527135.1. Lineage (GTDB taxonomy): Archaea > Halobacteriota > Methanosarcinia > Methanotrichales > Methanotrichaceae > Methanothrix. The sequence goes on from DATLBD010000162.1 coordinate 3,112, forward strand.
TCCCGGCCAGAGGTTCTCTTCATCAACACCGATCTGGAATTTCCTGAGACGGTGGAATATGTGCATGAGCTGTGCGACGCCCACAAGCTCAGGCTGCAAGAGATAAAAGCAGAGAGCAGCTTTTTTGAGCAGGTGAAGAGCTTCGGCCCCCCTGCCAAAGATTTTCGATGGTGCTGCAAGACGAACAAGCTGGGGCCTATGACCACCTTTCTTAAAGAGCACTATCCCAAAGGCTGCGTGACCATTGAAGGGCGCCGCATCTACGAGTCATTCAATCGCTCCGCTATTAAAGCCGTGGAGAGGAATCCCTATGTCCCAAGCCAAACCACGCTCGCACCCATTAGAAGCTGGCGGGCGCTGGAGGTCATGCTCTACATCTACTGGAATAAGATGTTGCCAAATCCGCTTTACGAGGAGGATTTCGAGCGCATAGGCTGCTGGCTGTGCCCTGCCGCGCTGCAATCTGAGTTTGCAAGCCTGAAAGTCTCGCACCCCCAGCTTTATGACCGGTGGACGACCTCGCTGCAAGAATGGGCGAACGAGAACAAACTGGATAAGAGATACATCGATTGGGGCTTTTGGCGCTGGAAGAGGCATCCTCCCAAGATGCTCGAAATAGCAAAAGAGCACAACATAAAGCTTCAAGCCTGCACTGCCAAGAAAGAAGAGATCACTTTGCAGGCAGCGGCAGGCAGGTCGCCCTGCGGTCTGGAATACTCCATAGAAGCGACACTTGGCGCACCCCAAAATCATCCATTTGCCTCTGTGGCTACAGCCCTTAATATTTTGGGCGAGGTGAAATACTCAGAGGATCTTGGTGCGGCGGTGATAAAGACTGAAAAGGGAAGGGCCAGCGTCTTTGCCAACGGACACATCATGATCATAGCCGGCAAGAGCCAGGCTGAGGAGCTGCTGGCAGATGTTTGCAGGACGATCCTGCGCGTGCAGATGTGCACGAGATGCAAGATCTGCGAGAAGAACTGCAATCGAGGGGCGATTACAGTAGCAGAGACTATAACAATCGATGAGAAAAAGTGCAATCACTGCGGAAAGTGTGCCAAAGGCTGCATCGCTGCCGACCAGGCAGCTAAGATCTATTCCAGGCTGGCCGTGACAAGTAGAGCCCCTTAAACTGGTAATTGTCTGGAAAAAGATATCCAAATAGATGTCGTGACTCACCGATCACGACT
>DATLBD010000163.1:0-18168 GCA_035527135.1 Methanothrix sp.
AGGGTAGCAGTTACTACTAACACACAAGGACTTGAAGAGGCAAGGTCTGTGCGATATGCAAATAGCGATTTCGTGATACTACGGGTTTTATATTCCCCCCCTTCGTAAGGAAGCTCGTGAGACGCAGAAAGGACAATCGCAAGGCAAGAGATCTTGCCGTGCAGCGCATGGATAGGCTCTTTATGCTGGCGACAGCAGCACATGAGGCCCACCCCGAGAGGAGTGACCGGTATGTACAGATCGCGAGGAAGATCAGCACCCGTACCAGAGTCAGAATGCCCCGCTCGCTGAAAAGACTCTTTTGCAGACATTGCGGCAGCTTCCTCTCACCAGCGGGGACAAGAGTGAGGCTGCGCGAAGGCGTCCTGACCACAACCTGCCTATTATGCGGTGAGCAGTCGAGGCGCCCTTACTGGGCCGCAAAGAGCTAGCCGGAAAGGACCAGGGGCCTGGAAATAACTCGGGTCTAGGATTTTAGGCCATTCTTGGCGGTCCAAGAAAAATCGATGCGATGCTTTAATTGGACGCCTTAATGGTTGATGAGCCCGTCTAATCGATATTATCGGAATGGGTCAACCCCAGTTGATCGTAGCCGATGTACTGCATTATGCGATCCTTCTTGTCTTCAATCAGCTCTTTCTCACGATCAAGTATCTCTCTTATCAGTTTGGCTATGGGCACGTTTCCATCCCAATTTCTGGTCAGAATATCAGGCGAGCCTGATGTCTTCGCCACTTCATTGGCAACAAATGCACATAGATAGATATCATCTACATAGCCGATCGGACCGTACTTGTCCTCGGGTATGATATCCTCAGGAAGTATGAAGTATGCAATGGCGGCAATGACCAGCGGCGACATCTCCTTTGGAAGAGCGCGGTCATCCAAGAGCTTGGTCATCATTCTGTAGAGGGCCGGAGCCTCTGCAATGAGCTGGGAAAATTTGCCCTCATAACCGGATATGTCCTTTTCCAGCATAGCATCAAATCTCTTCAAATTAAAAACCTCCTCACTCCTTACTAAAGATATTCCAGAGGGAAATACCCTGGCTTAGAAGATGATTCGGTGGGCAATTAATAAACTTTTGTGCCCGAAAAAGCGGTATAGCAACCCCTGGGAAGAACAGCTGCAATCCTTCTAAAATGATGGGCAAAAGTTTTCAAAGATGCTCGGCAAGCTCGGCCAGCGATTCCAGCACCATATCGGCCTTTACGCCTGAGCTTTCTGCGTCCTCAGCTCGATACTTTCCAGTCTTGACCAGGATTCCATGCATGCCTATCTCCTGGGCACCACGCACATCGGTCAGGATGTCATCTCCTATCATGGCGGCATCTTGCGCACTTATTCCCAGGTCGCTTAAAGCCAGTTGGAAGAATTGCTGGGATGGCTTTCCCATCAGCTCTGCCTTCTTTCCTGTGGCATATTCAAGAGCAGCAACAAATGGACCCGTTGATAAGACCAGGCCTTGCGGCTGCATCCAGTATCTGTCTTTCTCCAGGGCCAGGATCTCCGCTCCATCTAAAACCAGTCGCATGGCCTGGTTTAGGCGGTCGAAGGTAAAGCTGTTTCCAGCATCTCCAATTACTACAAAGTCCACATCTTCTTCACAGATGCGGATACCTGCATCCTCGAAATCCCTGTGCACATCCCCCGTCGTAAGAAGGAAGCATCTATTTTTTCCAGATCTCTTCATGCGCTCGATGGCGGCCAGGGGCGGAGTGTAGATGTGCTGTGAGGGGATATTGTATCCCAGGTCCTTGAGACGCTCTGCCACAGAGTCGCGACACCGGCGCGTTGAGTTGGAGACGAACCTGTAGTTATATCCGAGCTCCTCCATGCGCTCCAGGCATTCCCTGACTCCTGGAATAGGATTTTTACCCATGTAAAGAACGCCATCCAGATCAATGAGAAATGCCTTTACCCTGGATTGATTCATGAATTGATTTGACGACACGGCCCAATCTCTGAGCTATTCCAAGATATATTTTGCGAAGATTCAATGGACGATAGTTATAACCTAAGGTATACGAAATCCAGCTGCATAGGTACAACCACCGAGGATACGAGACGCGCACAGAGGACGAAAAACCGCAGAGGTTCATATTCATATTAAGAGCCAAGGTCAGGCCAAGGACGGGCGCGCCTTTGATAAAGCTGGAGTACATAAGCCTCTCAAACGATGTATGATCAATCCCTTAAATTGGGCACATGGGCTCTGCTTGTCCTGATTGCCATCTGCATGATCTCTTCCGGCGCACAGTTTAACGGAACTATATATCATCTGGGTGAAAAAGAGGTGCAGGTCATTGTGCCTGTCAATGCCAGCCAATTAAATATCACATTATCCGAAGAGACGGAGAATATGACGCTCTATGACGAAAAGGGCAAGAACGTCACATTCAACAGCAGCTATCAATTTCAGCGGGGAGACTATATCTACAGCCTGACCTTTGAGAGACCTATCAAAGGAAGGCTGATCTACACCGCGCATCTGCAAGGCCAGCAGTTCATACTTCCCATTAGAGATCCCAACCCGGTGCGCATAATTCTGCCAGAAGGCTTCACGACAGGAGAGCGCAGCCTGGGCATCGCCCGGCCGACCCCGGATGAATTCGTTGAAGATGATTCCGGTAGCATTCTCACCTGGAATAATACCACACAAGTTCCGTACATCGAGGTCAACTACTACCGGAAAAGCGCTCCGCAGGCCTTGATAATTATCCTAGCCATCCTGGCACTAGCTGGCCTGGTCCTGCTGGCTCAATACTACATCAGTATCCGAAAACTCAAGGCGGCCAGGATGATGATGGAAAACGAGAAGAAGTGGAAAGATCAATAGATTGGACGCAATTCGCAGGGCAAAAGCCATTTGAGTGCGCGTCCAGGATATTCACGGGCCATTTCACCCCACCAGGGCTCGGATCTAAAGAAGTGGCGAGCGTCCATGCAAAAGATGCTCGAAGTTAATGGCGGATATGCTCTGCGAGAAAATGCAGGAGTTTGCGATCGAGATGAATCGCAAATATATTCTGTCGTATTTGAAGAGATACAGCTAATTAAATAGTTAGCTCTTTCATCTCTCTTTGTAGCGCCTTTAAGCGATTCATCATATCTATGCCTTTAGGAGTAGATTTGTATATTTTCTGGGAAGAGCCCAGGCATTCAACAAGATCATTTTTTATAAGAATATTCAGATAGCCCTTGATGGTTGTAAAGTTGGTATTGGTTTGATAGACGATCTTAGTAACATTTTCACCATTGGCGCAAATCCTCAGAATCTCAAGGATGATCTGGTCTTTGCTCCTGTGCGCACTAATCTTTCAATTCCCCCGGATGATTTTTAGGTAATATAATGGTAATTGTTGTAAGATTGTTTTTCCCTTATAAATCTTTCTTATCTCAAGTACCTATCAAGTACCTAATGCTCATGGCTATCCGGGATTTGGTAATGGCATTTCGCCAACCAGGACAAGCGGCCTAATGGTATAAGGGATATAGTCGCTCCCTCTTCTGTCAAGAAAAAAAAATCGTTTATGTTTCTCGAAAAAGTGCTTGCAAGATTCTGCGGGATTTTTCCCTGGGCTGCTTGAGATAACGATCGATCCATGCTAATGCTTGTCTTCTCCGGGCATATGCAAAGAATATGAGATAAGCCAGTCCTGCTATCTCCGGTATGGCAATGCCTGGATTCTTCAGGCCGGACAAAAGCATCTCCAGGTAGCTCAAGGTGTCAATAATAGGGGCACTGGGAAATGCCCCCAGGAGCGGCCAGAGCAAGATAACTGGCGAGTTCCACATGAAGTCTAAGGAGAGGTGGATAAGCACGCCCCAGGTAAGCGAGAAGAACCTGATATCACAGGAATAGAAGGACAGGGCTGCGAGGAGAAATAAAAAGAGCAACGTGTGGGCGAAGGTTCTGCCCATGATGGGGCTGCCGAATAAGATCAGGCCCAGGGGTTTGTCTATGATGTCAGGAAGCAGGGAGCCCAAAGCCAGAAAGGCCAGGCTCACCCTGCTTAAAAGCCGGGCGGAGGCAAGGGCGAAGCCTACATGGGCAAAGAGGAGCATTGGACTTGAAGATCGTTTTCTGGGGTATATAATTATTCCCAGGAAGTTTGCTAGAGGCAGATTTGCGTCACGCTTGAGAATAGCTCTATGAAGTGATCGGTGCTCATCAATCCATTTTCTGATCCAGCCGATTTGGGAGAATTAAAATAGACCTATCTATATGGATATATTTAACTAAATCAATTTTGAAAGTTTTTAAAAAAAAGGGAGGGTGATATCCCACTTACAGATCAATGCGTGGGATATTCTCTACGGATTCTGGGTTGGCCAGAGCAGACAGGTCTCCGGTCTCCTTGCCCAGGGCCTTGGCCTTGATGACACGGCGCATGATCTTGCCGGACCGGGTCTTGGGGACGTCCTTGACAAAGTAGACCTTGTCGGGGTAAGCGACGGGGCCCAGTACCTTGCGTACGTGGACAGAGATCTCCTTTGAGAGCTCTGGAGACTCTTCAATGCCATCCTTGAGAATGACGAAGGCCACGATCTTCTCGCCCTTGACCTCATCGGGCTGGCCGACAACGGCTGCCTCGGCGACCTTGGGGTGAGAAACGGCGGCGGACTCGACCTCTGCGTTGGAGATTCTGTGTCCAGCTACCTTCAGCACATCATCAATTCTGCCCTGGATCCACCAGTAGCCATCCTTATCACGGGTGGCCTTGTCTCCAGCCAGGTATGTGCCGGGCTTGACCTGCCAGTACATGTCCCAGTACTCCTTCTTGTACCTGACTTCATCTCTGAAGAAGGCACGGAGCATGGACGGCCAGGGGGTCTTCTGAACGATGTTACCGCCGTAGCCGAGTGGCACGGAGTTGGCATCCTCGTCGAAGATATCGGTGTTGAATCCGGGCAATGGGAAGCATACGGAGCCGGGTTTCTCAGGTGTCATAGCCAGAGGGGCGATGACGTGGCATCCGGTCTCAGTCTGCCACCAGGTATCAATGATAGGGGCCTGGTCTGCGCCGATATTCTTTCTGTACCACATGTAGGCTTCTGGGTTCAGGGGCTCGCCCACAGATGCCAGAATTCTGATGGAGGACAGGTCGAACTTCTTCACGAAGGCCTCGCCGGTCTTCATGAACATCCTGATGGCGGTGGGTGCGGTGTAGAATACAGAGACACCGTACTGCTCAATGATGGACCACCAGCGTCCCAGATCTGGGAAGTCGGGAGATCCCTCATAGAGGATGCTGGAAGCGCCCAGGCACAGAGGGCCGTAGACGACGTAACTGTGGCCGGTGATCCAGCCGCAGTCTGCGGTGCACCAGAAGACATCATCATCATGGACATCCATTACCCAGGAGGTTGTCTGAGCGGGAGCAACGGCATATCCGCCGTGAGCGTGCTCAATACCCTTGGGCTTGCCGGTGGTTCCTGAAGTGTACAGGATGAACAGCCTGTCCTCTGGGTCGAGCGGGACGGTCTCGCACTGAGCGGACTGGTTAGCTACGAACTCATCGTAGAATACATCGCGTCCCTCGGTCATGGGAACTTCTACGCCGGTTCTCTTGACGACTACTACCTTCTTGACGGAGGGGGAAGCCTTCAAGGCCTCATCCACATTGGGCTTGAGGGGCTTTGGCTTGCCACGCCTGTAGAAGCCGTCTGCAGTGACGACAACCTTGGCCTCGGCATCGTTGACCCTGCTACCCAGGCCACCAGAGGAGAATCCGGAGAAGACGATGGTGTGAATGGCTCCGATCTTGGCGCATGCCAGCATGGTGATGGGCAGTTCAGGGATCATAGGCAGGTATGCAACAACTCTGTCTCCCTTCTCTACGCCAACGCTCTTGAGGGCATTAGCCATCTTGTTGACTTCTCTGTACAGCTCGTAGTAGGTGATGGTCCTGGTGTCGCCCACGGGCTCGCCGATGAAGTAGTAGGCTACCTTGTTCCTGTTTGCGGACTTGGCATGCCTGTCTACGGCGTTGTAGGCTACGTTGATCTTGCCGCCGGTATACCACTTGAAGTAGGGCTTGGCGGAGTCGTCAAGAACCTGGGTGTAGGGCTCGTACCAATCAGCATAGGTCTGAGCCATCTCATCCCAAAAGTCAATATAATTATCTGAGCACCACTTGCGCATCTCGGTCTCAGTCTTGAAGCCCTTCTTCTTCATCCACTGAAATGCATTAGAATGCTCAACGATCCACTTTGGGGTGTTGAAAATCCTGGTTTCTTCCTGCAGAGCAGCCGTTTTTGCTGTGTCAGCCAATTTCATACCTCCATATGATTGAGTGTTTCCCCTTCTAGTGTCCGGGCTTATTTGTGTAGAATCATTGCTTTTACCTCTCTTTCGCCATGCCCTGACGACCACCCGACAATGCGGGAAGGTTCGGGAAACATCGGCTCAAAACCTACTTGATCATTTATAAAGCTAACGCGATAAAAATCATAATGAACTTTCATCATAATGATTTTTCAATAAAAATACCAATTGCAGCAAATAATTGATTATGTTGTAACTGCCGTCCCCGTTATTCATTATTCATGGTGATAAATAATGATTTGGAATGCAGACGGCAAGAAATATGTCAATAAATGAGATAATTAAGCAGGAACAATTTAAACAAAAAAGAAAAAAAGATATTTCCGCTCACTTGTTGATGAGCGGAATGGCTTCGACGGACTCGGGGTTGGCCAGAGCGGAGGTGTCACCCGTGGGATTGCCCAGGGCCTTGGCCTTGATGACGCGGCGCATGATCTTGCCGGACCGGGTCTTGGGTACATCGTCCACGAAGTAGACGGACTCTGGATAGGCCACAGGGCCCAGTACCTTTCGCACGTGCTTGGACAGCTCCTTATCGAGACCCTCAGAGGCTTCAACGCCAGTCTTGAGGATGACGAAGGCTACGATGACCTCACCCTTGACCTCGTCAGGCTTGCCGATGACAGCTGCCTCGGCTACCTTGGGATGAGATACAAGCGCGGACTCGACCTCGGCATTGGAGATTCTGTGTCCGGCTACCTTCAGCACATCATCGATTCTGCCCTGGATGGTGAAGTATCCATCCTTGTCCTTGGTAGCCTTGTCGCCTGCCAGGTATGTGCCGGGTCTGATATCCCAGTAGGTGGACCAGTACTCCTTCTTGTACCTGATTTCATCTTTGTAGAAAGCCCTGAGCATGGACGGCCAGGGTGTATTGCTGACAATGTTGCCTCCGGAGCCGGGCGGCACGGGATTGGCATCCTCATCCAGGATATCAATATTGAATCCGGGCAGGGGGAAGGCAGGAGATCCGGGCTTGAGTGGGGTGATAGGCAGAGGCGATACCAGGAAGCATCCAGTCTCAGTCTGCCACCAGGTGTCCATGATCTGCAGCTTGCCGGCACCGAAGTTGTTTCTGTACCACATCCAGGCCTCTGGATTGATGGGCTCGCCGACTGATCCAAGCAGCCTCAGGCATGAGATGTCATGCGATTTAGGCCACTGATCTCCGGCCTTCATGAACATCCTCACAGCAGTGGGCGCGGTGTAGATTACTGACACCTTGTTCTCACTAATGATCTTGAACCACCTGCTGAAGTCGGGATAGTCAGGGGAACCCTCATAGATCATGCTTGTAGCACCGAGACAAAGTGGCCCATAAACGACGTAGCTGTGGCCGGTGATCCATCCTACATCAGCAGTACACCAGAAGACATCAGTGTCTTTGATATCGAAGACCCAGGAAAGTGTCTGAGCAGGAGTTACACAGTAGCCACCATGAACGTGCTCGATACCCTTGGGCTTGCCGGTGGTTCCCGAGGTATACAGGATAAACAGCCGATCCTCGGAGTCCATCTTCTCGCTCTCGCACACATCGGACTGTTTGGCTACCAGGTCGTGGTACCAGATATCTTTGCCCTCTTTCATTGGTACATCTATGCCCGCCCTCTTTACTACTATTATGTTCGTGACGCTTGGGGTGTCGGCAGTAGCTGCATCCACGTTGGGCTTGAGGGGCAGCGGCTTGCCGCGCCTGAAGAAGCCGTCAGTAGTAATTACTACCTTGGACTCGGCATCGAGAACCCTGCTGTTAAGGCCACCGGAGGAGAATCCGGAGAAGACCACGCTGTGTATGGCGCCAATCTTAGCGCAGGCGAGCATGGCAATAGGAGTCTCGGGGATCATAGGCATGTAGATGCTAACTCTGTCGCCCTTGCCAACTCCTAAGCTCTTGAGGCCGTTTGCAAGCTTGTTGACCCTCTTGGCCAGATCTGCATAGGTGATCTGCTCGGTAGGCTGATCGACGGGCTCGGGGACAAATATGTAGGCTACCTTGTCCTTTTTGGCGCCCGCAGCGTGCCGATCCACCGCATTGTAGGCCACATTGATCTTACCGCCCAAGAACCACTTGGCATATGGTGGCACCCAACTAAGAACCTGCGCATAGGGCTCAAACCAATCTGCATAGGTCTTGGCCATTTCATCCCAAAATGCGATAAAATTCTGGCCGGTCCAGGCGCGCATCTCGCGCTCGTTCTTGAATCCCTTCTTCTTCATCCACGCCATGACATTAGAGTTCTCAACGAGATCCGCGGACGGCTCGAATACTCTCGTCTCCTCGTATAGCACTGAAGTTGTTGCTTTTTGCTCAGCCAATTTTGTAACCTCCTTTAAATCCCCACGTCTTCCCAACTCCCCACAAATCTGCCTGAATACCTGCCCATAGCCTCGGGACAGCCATCCAGCACGATCTTTCCCGTATATTCCAAGACCGAAATGCCTGGCCAACGGGAGTCATCGGGAATACTGTAGCGATCGATAATTATCCCGGTTTTTCATTTATAAAGCTGTCGAGGTAATTTCAATTAATGTTCAATTATTATCATTATTAATCTTCTTATTAGCAAAATCCCAAAATTATTTCGGCAACTTTGAGTGAATAGGACGTGCAAAATGTTATTGCATATCAGGCAAAGACTGAAGAAAAGCGCAATAAGATATAAGAAAAAAGGTATGTGTTTAGCTCACCGTAATCAGCATCCATGAGCCAGTTTTTCGATTTATCATGTCACTAATTGCAGGGAGGCGCTTTAAGGGCAAAAACGTCATATGATACAGATTTTAGGTTAAATGTGTGTTAATATATATTACCCCCCTTGGAAACTGAAACCAGTATCTACTAACCGATTCTGAGGCAGCTAAACACATACGAAAAAAGAAAAAGAAGAGGCCCGCTCACGTGATGAGGGGGATGGCCTCTACTGCATCGGGGTTAGCCAGGGCGGAGACGTCACCAGTGGGTAGGCCCATGGCCTTGGCCTTGATGACGCGGCGCATGATCTTGCCGGACCGGGTCTTGGGAACGTCCTTGACGAAGTAAATCGCCGATGGACTGGCTAATGGTCCCAGGGCCGATCTCACATGCTTAACCAGTTCCTTCTTCAGCTCATCGGTCCCCTCGATTCCTTCTCTGAGGGAAACGAAGGCCACGATGACCTCGCCCTTGACTTGGTCGGGCTTGCCTATGACAGCAGCCTCGCCAACCTTGGGATGAGAGACGAAAGCGGACTCGACCTCAGCGTTGGATAGCCTGTGTCCGGCTATTTTCAGCACATCATCGATTCTGCCCTGGATGGTAAAGTATCCGTCCTTGTCCTTGGTGGCCTTATCGCCAGCCAGGTATGTGCCGGGTCTGATCTCCCAGTAGGTGGACCAATACTCCTTCTGGTACCTAACCGTGTCTTTGTAGAAGGCCCTGAGCATGGATGGCCAGGGTGTATTGCTCACTATATTGCCGCCGGAGCCGGCTGGCACGGGGTTGGCATCCTCGTCCAGGATATCGATGTTGAACCCTGGCAGCGGGAAGGTCGCAGAGCCGGGCTTGAGCGGGGTGATGGGCAGAGGAGACACCAGGAAGGTTCCCGTCTCAGTCTGCCACCAGGTATCCATGATCTGGCATTTGCCGGCACCGAAGTGCTCCCTATACCACATCCAGGCCTCAGGATTAATGGGCTCGCCCACAGTTCCCAGCAGCCTTATGCTAGAGATATCATAATCCTTGGCCCATTTCTCGCCGGCCTTCATGAACATCCTGATGGCGGTGGGTGCGGTGTAGAAGACGGAGACCTTGTTGTCCTGGATGATCTTGAAAAACCGTCCAAAGTCCGGGTAGTCCGGAGCGCCCTCATACATCATGCTCGTAGCACCGAGGCAGAGAGGTCCATAAACTATGTAGGAGTGGCCTGTGATCCATCCGATATCGGCAGTGCACCACCAGACATCAGTGTCCTTGATATCGAAGACCCAATGCAAAGTCTGGGCCGGTCCCACGCAGTATCCGCCGTGGACGTGCTCGATACCCTTGGGTTTGCCGGTAGTGCCGGAGGTGTAAAGGATGAACAGCCTATCCTCTGAGTCCATCTTCTCGCACTCGCATTCTTCAGACTTTCCGGCCACCAGGTCGTGCCAGTAGATGTCTCTGCCCTGCTTCATGGGCACTTCAAGTCCTGTCCTCTTGACCACTATTACATTTTTCACCGTTGGGGTATTGGCTGTGGCCTCGTCCACATTAGGTTTGAGGGGAAGAGGCTTGCCGCGCCGATATAAACCATCGGTGGTTATCACAGCTTTGGCCTCGGCATCCATGATTCTGCTGTTAAGGCCGCCCGAAGAAAATCCGGAGAAAACAATGCAGTGAATGGCTCCGATCTTGGCGATGGCGAGCATGGCAATGGGCAGTTGGGGGATCATGGGCATGTACAACATGATTCTATCTCCCTTCTGCACGCCCAGGCTCTTCAGGCCATTGGCGAACTTGTTGACCTCCTTTTCGAGCTCTCCATATGTGATCTTCTGGGTAGGCTGATCGGTGGGTTCAGGGACGAAAATGTATGCCACTTTGTCCTTTTTTGCCCCCTTAGCGTGTCTGTCCACAGAGTTATAGGCCACGTTGCACTTGCCGCCCACGAACCACTTGGCATAGGGCGGTATCCATTCCAGTGTTGTGGACCAGGGCTCAAACCAATCAGCATAGGTCTTGGCCATCTCGCCCCAGAACTGGATGTAATTAGCAGAGCACCAAAGACGCATCTCCCTCTCTGTCTTGAAACCCTTCTCCTTCATCCATTTCATGACGTTGGAGTTCTCTACGAGTTCCTTGCTCGGCTCGAATAATCTTGTCTCCTCATATAGCACTGATGTTTTTGCGGTTGCTTTTTGCTCAGCCATTTTGAACCTCCTTTATTTTGGTCGCCACGTGTTTCCAGACTCTCGTAAAAGGGCGAGGAAGAACCCTTTGCCCGTTGAAACCTCCCTCTCCTAACATTCAATTATGCTCCTATGAGATCGCCCCGTATAGGCCCAGAGCGGTCCAGGAAACACTGTGATGATTGACCATTATCGTAATCATTCATTAATAAAGCTATCGCGGAAACCCTTTACTTAATGATTGATTATTATCATTAATAATCGTAAACATGTTAGGTACATGAAAGATTATTCTAAAGTTAAAGGAGAAAGAACATTATATAATTAGAGCCTTGATATTCGTTTCAGGGGATGCATATAAATCAAGGTAATACGATATTTGCTAACCGCAAATGAAAAAAACATTTCCTTAGCACAACGGATGATTACCACAAATGCAAGCTAGATTCACTTGGTTGGGAAATCACGCTTTCCGTTATGTTCGAAAGTCAGCAACGCCCCTGCAGAGATGTTCTTTTGAGGGGAAATTCATTCGGAAGTCTTCTCTACGACTTCCTCCGATTCTCCGATCTTGAAAGAGTCGCATCCTCCTTTGGATATAACATCAAACGAGGCCAATACCTCGATTTCATTCGGCCTCTGATTGAAGGGGAAGTCTCTATTTCCCTCCGCTTGGGCTAAGAATCGCCAGGTATGAGATCATTCAGCAGTTCATTGAGGATTTATATAATTAAATATGAATATCTCATTCTGAGCCTGCCCACCCAAAAGTGAAGTAGTGGCATCGCACTCACGCTGTGAGAAGCTATTTTGAAAAAAATATTGAGATCCCGATCAGACAATCTTCGGGATCCCGTCTACTGCTTCCGGATTCATGAGGGTTGATATGTCCCCAACCGGATTTCCGAGGGCCCTCGCCTTGACGACACGGCGCATGATCTTGCCGCTCCTCGTCTTCGGGAGGTCGTTGACGAAGTGGACCTCCGTAGGCGCAGCCACCGGGCCGAGAGTCTTCCTGACGAAAGTGATTACATCCTTTGCGAGTTGAGGGGACGGCTCATTGCCGACCCGCAGGATGACAAAGGCGACGATCGACTCGCCCTTGACCTCGTCGGGCTTTCCAACTACTGCAGCCTCGGCGATCTTGGGGTGAGCTACCAACGCAGACTCGACCTCGGCGTTGGCTATCCTGTGGCCAGCGACGCTGAGGACGTCGTCGATCCTGCCCTGGATGAAGAAGTAGCCGTCCTTGTCCCTCGTCGCCTTGTCTCCGGCGAGATAGACGCCGCGACGGTTGGGAACGTCCCAGTAGAACTGCCAGTACTCCTTCATGAACCTCTCTTTGTCGCCCCAGAACGCCCTGAGCATCGATGGATAGGGCTTCATGGCCACTATGTTGCCTCCGGATCCCAGCGGCACCTCGTTTCCTTCCTCGTCCAGGATGGATATGTCATACCCGGGGAGCGGGAATGTGCACGATCCGGGTTTCAGGGGCGTGATGGGCAGCGGAGAATTGAGGAAGGTTCCGGTCTCTGTCTGCCACCAGGTATCCATGATCTGGAGCTCGTTTCGTCCGATGTGCTCACGATACCACATCCAGGCCTCTGGGTTGATCGGCTCGCCGACGGACCCCAGGAGCCTCAGGCTTGAGAGGTCGTATTTGTCAGGCCACTGGGCGCCCTGCTTCATGAACATCCTTATCGCCGTGGGGGCGGTGTAGAGGACGGTGACCTTGTTGTCCTGTATCATATTCCACCACCTTCCGAAGTCTGGATAGTCCGCAGCACCCTCGTACATGAGGCTGGTCATGCCCAGGATAAGCGGCGCGTAGACGATGTAGGAGTGGCCGGTGACCTATCCGATATCGGCAGTGCACCACCAGATGTCGCTCTCCTTTAGGTCGAAGACCCAGTGAAGCGTCTGTGCAGGTCCGACGGCGTTTCCGCCCGCGGCATGCTCGATACCCTTGGGCTTTCCTGTCGTTCCTGAGGTGTAGAGGATGTACAGCCTGTGCTCCGGGTCAAGCCAAACTGGTTCACAATCTTCGGACTGGCCCTTGACGAGATCGTGCCACCAGACGTCCCTGCCCTCTTTCATGGCGATGTCAACGCCCGACCGCTTGTAGATGATCATCTTCTCAATCGTGGGGGCACCGGCAGCGGCCTCGTCTGCGTTAGGCTTCAGGGGCACCGGCTTTCCGCGCCTGTAGAATCCGTCCACGGTGATGATCGCTCTGGAACCGCAGTCAGCGGCCCGGTCCATGAGGCCCTTGGAGCTGAAGCCGGAGAAGACCACGCTGTGGATGACGCCGAGCTTGGCGCAGGCGAGCATGGCTATGGGAAGCTGGGGTATCATGGGCATGTAGATGCTGACCCTGTCCCCCTTCTTCAAGCCAAGGCTCTTGAGGCCGTTTGCGAATTTGTTGACCTCCTTATAGAGGTCACCGTAGGTGATCTTCTGGGTTGGCTGGTCGGTTGGCTCTGGGACCCATATATATGCGACCTTGTCCTTCTTTGCGCCCTTGGCGTGTCTGTCTACGGCGTTGTATGTGATATTGAACTCGCCGCCAGTGAACCAGTGGAAGTAGGGCATCTCCGAGTCGTCCATCACCTTGGTGTAGGGCTTGTGCCAATCGACGTACGTCTTTGCCATCTCGTCCCAGAACTCGAGGTAGTGCTCGTCAGAAGAGCACCAAGCACGCATCTCCATCTCTGTCTTGAACCCCTTCTTCTTCATCCACTGCATTACGTTGGAATTCTCTACCAAGTCCTTTGGCGGATTAAAGATTCTAGTCTCTTCCTGAAATACCGCCGTCTTCATCTTCTTTTCTTCTCCAGCCAAGTTCAATACCTCCTTAATCAACTCTGAATATTTCGCGCACTTTTCTCCCCAGATCTCAGGGCAGATTTGACGCTAAGAATCTGCCCGCTGCACTCTTTATTTCGTCACAGAGAACAGCCGATTTGAACATAACAGACTGATCTTTCAGATTAATAAGGTTTGTGCTTATTGTTCATTATAAATATCAATCATTATGAATCCAATAGCTTCGAAAATCGGTCGAATATTGATTATGAAAATCGAAATCGTCTGTGCTGATAGACTCAAAAATAGGCCGCTCATTCGCGACTTACGATCTCTCCTTCCAGATAGAACGGACAAGTCTTCACTATCTTGAACCGATGGACGCCTCCAAGGTCCAGAGATCTATGAACTACGATCTCTCTGTAGTTCTCGGTCCTGGCCATGACAGCGTCATCCTTCCCCATCTCAGTCACCTGCGCCGCGACCGTCGAGCCTAGGAGGCGTATGTTCCTCATCTCTGCGATCTCCTGCCAGAGCCGGGTAAGCTCTCTTGATCTGTCCTTCTTGAAGCGATCCGGCATGTCATAAAGCCTCGCGGCAGCCGTGCCCGGTCGCGCCGAGAATCTGGTGATATTGACCTTATCCGGCTGTAAGCGCTTTACGAAATCCAGGGTCTTTTCATGGTCCTCTTCCGTCTCTCCCGGAAAGCCCACTATGACATCCGTGATTATGGTGATCTCCGGATGAGCCGATCGAAAGGCGCTCACAACCTCCATAAAGTCAGCCGCCGTGTATTTGCGGCCCATGCTCCTGAGAATCCTGTCTGAGCCTGATTGGACCGGGATATGCAAAAAGCGGTATATTTTAGGGCTCTGATATGCCCTTAGTAGCTGATCTTTGATCAAAAGAGCGCTATTGGGATTCATCATGCCCACGCGCAGCATGAAGTCTCCCGGAATCGCTGCTAGCCTCTCCAGCAATTGCCCAAGATTTGTCCCGATATCTGATCCATAAGCGGCTGTGTCTTGGGCGGTGACCTGCACCTCGGCCACCCCCGAGGCCACAAGATTTTCTACATCTAGAGCCACATCTTCCACCCTGCGGCTCTTCAGCCTACCCCTGGCCTTTTTAACAATGCAGTAGCTGCAGGAACCATTGCATCCCTCTGCTACATTGACGATGCCGCACAGCCCGCCCCCTGTTGCCGGGACAGGGCTATGTAGCAAGGCATCTTGAAAACGAACTTCCTGAGAATGGACACTAGAATCATTAAAGATCTCTGAGATCACGGCGGCAGAGGATTGATTTAGCAGTCCCATGCGCTTCCGGCAGCTAATGTGGCTGATCGATTCAGGGATGGCAACGGGCAGGCACCCTGCCACTATCAGTCGCTCGCCTTGCAGCAGGCTTAGCCTTCGCAGAACATTTCGCTCCGTCTTTTCTGTGACCGCGCAGGTATTCACTATTACTGCATCCGCCTCATCCAGAGAAGAGGGAACATGACCATCCTCCTGCAAGGCACGGGCCAGATCCTGCGAGTTTCCCATGTTAGCGGTGCAGCCGTAAGTCTCGATATAAAACTTCATGCTTCTACCATAATATTGGCTTTAGGTTTTGTCACACTATTTCCATTAAGCCGTCTCCCCTTCCGGGATAGCCATCTCTTCCTTTCGTACCTGATATATTCCTACTATTATCCCCATTATGGCAGGTGCTAAGAAAAAGCCTCCTATGCCTGCCACCAGAGCGCCTCCTAAAAAGGAGAGCATTACCAGTAAGGGATGCATGGAGGATTTGGCAGCTACGAGGTATGGCCGGATTAAGAGTTCCGAAGGCAGGTAAATGAGAACGGAAGCCAGAAAGAAGAAAACAGCCGCCCCTTCCATTCCCACCGCGAAATACCGGTAGACGGTTACCGGTATGATGACTATCCAGGAGGTGAGAAAGGGCACCATTCCGGCCACGAAAACTATGCTGGCCAGGGCGAAGGGCCTGGGCAGGCTAAAGGCATAGAATATGAAAGCGGCTATGATGCTGCCTAAAATTGAGGTATAAATCGTGCCGATGAAGATACCGCTCAGGATAAAATCGATGCGGCTTATGTACTTTCTATAGGCTTGCTTTTCTCTATGAGGAAGCAGGGATATTATCGACTCCACAAAGCTCTCTCCGTCCACCAGCATGAAGTAGCAGATGGGTATTGAGACGATGAAGTTGATAATTGCCAGAGATGCCACTCTTCCGATGTGAAAGACAGGGATGGAAGCGACAATGGGCGCAATTATGCTCGCCGCATTCTCCAGACCGCCGGTCAATAGATCCTCCATCCAGGGCGCCAGATCTCGAGAAGCCTGCTCCGTCAGCATGCTGAGAGCTGTTCTCAAAGCCTCCTGATTTTTCGCCAGGATTATAATCTGATTAGCGATCTCAATCATTCCCAGACCCAGGACTAGAAATATGGGAATTACGATGCATAAGGCGGCTACCAGAGACCCCAGCCGCTTTCTTGGCCCAAAATTATCTCTGATGGGCCTACCTACATAGGCAAAGACCGTGCCCAGGATGATGCCGTCTAAGAAGGGAAAGAAGAAATAAAAGATCAAGAGCAAAGAGGCCAAAGCTAGGATCAGCATTCCTTTATGTTCAGAGCACCATTTACCCGGATCAAAGTCCATACTTCACTGCAGAAACATCCTGGTCACTCTAATAGATATGAATTATGCCTCTTAAAGTTTTGAATTAAAATTTGAAAAAAATACTGAATTGTTCAGGCCACGACTTTTGCCCATCGCATTTGCACAGTACCTTTGGCTGTGAGATCAAGAGCATGCCTGGCCCAGCATCTCCTCTAATCTTTCCAGGCGCGGTCTGGCATCCGAGTTTTGCTCTGCTACCCAGGCTTTCAGCTTCTTTATGGGCCTGCCGCTGTCGATGATATCGGCTGCCTTGTTCATGCCCTCCCTGAGGTCGCGGGCACGATCAGTGATACAGAGCAGCGGAGCGGCGTTCAGGCATACGATATCTCTTCTGCTGCTCCTCTCCTCCCCAGATAAGACCCTCAGCAGTTTTATGGCTTCTGCCTCTTTGTCGCCCTGGTGAAGGAGGGAAGGCTCATCCACCTCTCTAAGCCCCAGATCCTGCGCTCTTATGGCATACTCTTGGATCGTTCCATCCTCGGTCAGCTCAGCCACAATAGAACGGCCTAAAGTGGAAAGTTCATCCATGCCACGCGCGTTATCCCGGCTCTTGCCATGCACGACAAAGGCTCTCTTATAGCCTATCTCTCTCATGGCCTTCGCAATGGGAAGCACCATTTCAGCTGAGTAGACGCCCCGCACGGCATAGGCTGGCCGGGCTGGATTGGCGAGGGACCCGGCCACATTGAGAACTGTGCCGAATCTGATCTGGGATAAAATCCTGTAAAGGGCAGAGGGATGCACTTTGGCGCTCATGCCATTGAAGATGCCGATGCCGGCGCGCTCAATGCTTCTTTTCACCAGGTCAACATCGCATTCCACATCGACCCCCAACGTCTCCAGCATATCGACGGCACCGCACTTTGAGGTTATGGCTCGGGCCCCGTGCTTGGCCATGGTTATGCCGTCTGCGGCAGCCACCAGGGAGGCGGCGGTGCTGATATTGAAGGTCTTGATACCGTCCATTCCCGTGCCGCAGTTCTCTACCAGCGGGCCGTTGATCTCGGGATGGACCTTAACCGTGTCGATTTCGTAGATCGCATCCCAGATGCCTGCGATCTCCGCAGGCGTCGCGCCTTTGGCGGTTATGGCAGCGAGAAAAGCACCCTGTTGCAGGTCCGGTTGCTCGTTGTTTAAAATCTGCTTGAAAAGAAAGGACGCCTCTTCTCGGGTCAGATTGCATCCTTTTATGAGTGAGTCCACCCGACTTCCAAAGTACCTCAAACTCTCTTCCATTATCCTGTCTCCGCATTCTTCAAATCAATTGCAGTATCATTCTTCAATCAATCACAGCATTCTTCAAATCAAATCACTCGAATCAAATCACAGCAACCCATCAATTCTCGCAAACAACTGATTTCAGCCCGGTTCTTTGGGATGAATGGGAAAATGCGTCCTCAATTTTGGCAAGAGAAGCCCTCTTGGTGACAATCCAGCCGGCCTTTATCATGCCTGAGGTCAAAAGCTCTA
>DATLBD010000164.1:0-8031 GCA_035527135.1 Methanothrix sp.
TATCTCTACGGTCAAAAAGAACTCAATTTCTGTTATCGATGCCATTCAAGGTGCATTTGAAGGGCATCCATTCATCCCGGGAGAGACTTTGATTGCGGTCTGAATTCTTAATGGTTTAGTGGGTAGGGCTGAATAGTTACATTATTTTATCGAGATAGTCTCTGGCATCTGTTAAAGCCAGGTTGGCTTTTTCCAATTCAGCCGTTCTCTCAAGGACTCTCTTCCCCAGTCCACCATGGGCTCTTTTTAGCTGCTCCTCCATCTTTTTGCGCTCTGTAATGTCCCTGGCAATGCCTACCAGAAACTCATTTCCGGCCAGATCTTTGTAAACTGTCTTCTTGGTGATCATGGTTCGAACATTGCCATGGCCATCAGTCACAGATTCTTCATTTACGTTCTCTCTTCCTGTAGCAAAGACCTCTTCATCCTTTTCCCAGAAAATGTCTGCCTCCTCTTTTGGGAAAAAATCGTAACACGTCTTGCCGATTATATTCTCTGGCTTGAGATTGGTAAAGCTGTATTTGGCAGCATTGACCAATAAATATCTGTGCTGTCTATCACTGACAAATATAGGATCTCCAATGGAATTGATTATCTTTTCCAGAAAATCCTGGGCATTGGGTATTTCTTCAGGAATAGACTCCGGGCTGCTGCCATTCTGTTTATGCAAAGAAGTGATACGGCATGGATCGCCATAAGATATTTTCAGGTTCTCTGCACCGTTTTTCTCTTCAAGCAATCTTTCAATAGCTTGCAGCTCAAAGGAAGCATCGAATAGCGTCTCAGATAGGCAAGCTGGGTCTAGTTGGCTCTTGATTCTGATATCGTCCAATAGAACGCGAAGCTGGCTGAGCCTTTGCAGTGCGTCATTGAGTTGCATTTCTTGTCCAGGAAAAGACAGCTTATGTTTTAGTGCTTCTGCGAATAGGAATTTTTTACTCTAGCTTCCAGCGGCAATGCCCGTTTATGATAAATAATTTTCCCCTAAAATGCCTTAAGGATAGTGTTTAAATTCGGTTCCTCGCTATTTCATGTGGCTGACCTCAAGTTATCATGAAATGCAATCTGGAGCAGGAGTCAAGAAATCGACACGCAGGATAACTAACCACTTAGTCAGAATAGCTGGGTTAGCATTCCAGAGGATTTGTATCTCCTGTTATACCCACACAAAATAGCGAGGAACCTTAAATTCTCTAACAGATTGCCTTGGCAATTCTCACAATCCATCTGAATTGTTGAGGTGATGCATATAACCAGCAAGTCGTGGCTAATAATAGTGGCATTGGCTCTGATCGCAGGAGCTTTGTTATTTTCCGAGAGTCCCCCCTCATCTATATCCACAGAGAGCAATAAGGCGACAGGCATTCCGGAGGACTATTACTTTAGCTTGAAGGCCGCCGACATAACTTCTTTGCACTCATCCAGACGCAGGCCTGATCGCTCTTCGATGGGTATATATACTCATAACTGACTGAGACTAAGTCACTGATTTGTGCATATTCTGCAGGAGACAAGATGAGCAGGATCGTAAAAGAACCTGAAGAGAGGCGAAAAGAGCTGATAGACATGGCAGAGCGTCTGTTTATAGCCCAGGGCTACGATCAGACCTCTATAAGCGACATAGTAAAAGAGGTCAATGTATCTCAGGGCGCTTTTTACTACTACTTCGACTCAAAAGAAGATGTCCTGGTGGCGGTGATGGAGAAGCAGATAGCTTTAATGGAAAGCGATTTCATACAGATTGCAAACAATAGTGACTTGGATGAGGCAGCCAAACTCAATTCCATGATCAACCGCTTTCTGAGCATCTCTGCATCCGGAAAAAAGATCATTGGTTATGTCCACCAGGCCAAAAACGCCACGCTGCATAAGAAGCTGATGAGAGTGAAGCCATTTGCCAGGATCGCTCCGGTTATGGCGGAGGTAATCGTCAAGGGTTGCAAGAATGATCGTTTTCGTGTAGAGCGCCCCCTGGAAACCTCCTATCTCCTGCTCGTGCTGATGGCGTCTGCAAATCATATGTTCTATCAGAAAAATGATGAATTTGCCAAATCAAAGAATGCTGATCAGCCCGAGTGGGAATTTCTTGAGAATATGCGTGCCGCCATGGAGGATCTCCTGGGCAGAACGCTTGGAGTTAGCGATTACAGATTCATCCTGCAGACTTAGGTTGCCTGGGAAGAAAATGGAAGCACATTGATTACCGACTTAGAGTAAGTCAATTGACATTGGAATTGGGAAGGTGAACAATATCACAAGTGAAATTGGACGGATGGACGGACCTCAGCTTGGCCAGGCCAAGAACGAGGCTGCCATCTCCATGCAGGGTCTGACTAAAAGGTTCGGCGATATGACTGCAGTGGATCACGTAGACCTGGAAATAAATAAGGGCGAGCTCTTCGGCCTCCTGGGCGCCAATGGAGCAGGTAAGAGCACCATCATCAAGATGCTCACCACCATGCTCACACCAACAGAAGGCGAAGCCCGAGTATGGGGTCACAACGTAACCCAGGAGAGAAATGCGGTGCGATCCTCGATCGGCGTGGTCTTTCAGGACCCGGCAGTGGATGGCATGCTGACCGGCCGGGAGAACCTGGACTTTCATGGCAGGATGTACGGAATGGACGGCCCCCTGCGCCAGAAAAGGATCGATGAGGTTTTAGAATTGGTGGACCTGGTCGAGAAGGCTGACATCAAGATGGAAGACTACTCAGGTGGCATGCAGCGGAGGCTGGAGATTGCCAGGGGACTGATGCATTATCCACATGTGCTCTTCTTGGACGAGCCCACCCTTGGTTTAGACGCCCAGACGAGGAGATACCTCTGGCAGTACATCCACAATATGAACAAAACGAATGGTGTAACGATCGTCCTCACAACCCACTACATGGAAGAAGCGGACGCCCTTTGTGATCGAGTGGCCATCATCGATAACGGTAAGATCGTAGCTTTGGACACACCGGAGAATCTCAAAGATATGATTGGATCTGATTTTGTCATCTTGGAGATCCAGAGCGGCGCAGAGGCACTAATCCAATATTTGCAGCCTTTCTCCTGGATCAAGTCCGCATCAATCATCAATGGAACTGTTGAGCTTAAGGTGGATCATGCCCAACAGAGGATCCCAGAGATCATGCAGGTGGCAAATGAATGCTCTGCAGTGATAACCTCGGTCGGACTGCATAAGCCCACGTTAGAGGACGTATTTCTCAAATATACGGGCAGGAAGATACGAGAGGCCGGCGGCACAGCCAACTCCCTGGTCGCAATGATGCACAGGAGGAAAAGATGAAGCAGGATCTTTATGCCATTTACAGCATCTGGCTAAGAGAGATGCTGCGCTTCTTCCGCCTGAAGAGTCGCGTCTTTGGTTCCGTTGCCATGCCCTTCTTCTTCCTGGCGTTTATGGGTGTGGGATTTGGCAGCGGCACGAGCATGCCGGGCATTCCCTCTGGTGTAGGCTACGTCAGCTTCCTGACTCCGGGGATCATAGGTATGACATTGCTCTTTTCGGCCACTTTTGCAGGCCTTTCCGTCCTCTGGGACAGAGAGTTCGGATTCTTAAAAGAGATAATGGTAGCTCCAGTAAGCAGAATTGCCATAGTCCTGGGACGAACAGCAGGAGGCTTGACCACCGGCATTCTTCAGGCAGTGATAATACTCATCTGTGGGATATTCCTGGGAATGAAGATGCCGAGCCTTGCCGGATTCCTGTTGTCCCTGGTATTCATGGTCCTGATAGCTGCGACCTTCATCGGCCTCGGCCTGGCTTTCGCCTCAAAGATGAAAGATATGTCTGGATTCAGCCTGATTATGAACTTCCTCATCTTTCCATTGTTCTTCCTGTCTGGGGCGCTCTTCCCTTTGGAGAGATTCCCTGGGCTATTAAGGAACCTCGCCTACATGAATCCCCTTACCTATGGCGTGGACGGTTTGAGATACAGCCTGATAGGCACGAGCGCCATTTCCCCTGTAGTGGACCTGGCAGTTCTGGCAGTCTGCTGCGCCGCCATGCTGTTCCTGGGTGCATATTTCTTTGAAAATACCGAGGTAAAGTGATCTTCAGATATCAAGGCCTTTGAAAAAGTCAGGATGTTGCATGGAAAGATGAAATCACTAGAAATCGCTCGGATGCTCGAGATGAGCGAGAGATTGGAAAATGAGTATATAGCACTAATCGAAGAGCAAAGATTTATTGAGGGTGAGAGTAATCATGTTAGCTAAACATATCTCTGGGGCAGGCGACATATGTCGTCATTTTAATTACTCATTTATTCTTTTAATCCCATCAGCGCACTTCGCCAGTTGTTCCAATTGCGAGATGCGCTCCTTCCCCAGCGCATCTTTGTGAAAAAGCAAAGAGATGAGATCTCCTTTCATGCCGGTCACTCTCACATCTATTACCTATGTCCATTACGGCATCCTGAAAGCTTCAGCACCGGGGGCAAATGCAAAAGCTCCTATTCTTTTATCCACATCTACCACCCTGCTGTGAACAAAACCGCCACCAGGCCAACGCCGACAGCCGTCCCCAGCATGAGCAATGCTTCAACGAGGAATGCTCCAACATTCACTTTAATCAGGAACCCCTTTTGATGAGGTCCCTAGAAGAGCTCTTCAGAGGAAAGCCTCCATTCTGGCCGCAAAGGCCATGGAAAAGACAGCGCCAAATATCAGGATGGCCAGGCCTAGCGTAAATAGAATCTCATCTGTCAGATTCATGCAGCCTACGGAAGTGCTCCAGCTCGCAACTTGCCGACAGAGCGGCTTGGAGACACGATAATTCCCCTGGGCGACCTTGCCAGCTATGACGATGTTTTGGCGAACTCTGTAATCAAGATTCTCATCATGTTTTCTCGCTTTTCCACCTATTATCATTTTCCAACTCCCGAAAGAGTTAGCCGTTCCCAGGTGCCGCTCTGATATCAAAACGCTTAATTATGCCTAGGTGACACAGTTGCAACAAACCTGGTGGAGTCCTTTGAGTTCTGAGGACCCGGAGGACTTCATCCGGCCATTTCCTTCAAATTTAGATTCGATCTCCTGCAGATTTTTATTTTTCAATTTGCTAGTCGATGTAATTTTTTTAAATGCGATACCGCCATACAGCCAATTTAATATTCTACACCCAACCCAAGTCATTACTGGATTGGGCCTTACAGGCTGGGTTTTTCAGTAGATGTACATAAAAATACACCATTGCCGTGCTCTCGACTAAAAACGGGAATTGTGAGGCTCGACATACTATAAGGGTTAATCTCAACATATATTAATTTAACTGTCGAGTTGTGACAATTTCACAACCCCCGGACGTTGTTTTTTTTTGCGGCTTGAATCCGCTTGAGATCTTTCCCAAGTCTTCCCCTGATCAGAGATAATCTATCTCCAAATCCATTCATTCCAGGAAGTCCGTCACCATCTTTACGGTCTCCTCCGGATGGCTGATCCAAAATATATGCCCGGCCCCCTCAATCTCGCGTATCTGCGCGCCTGGAATTCTCTCGGCAATCAAAAAGCTATTTGGCGGCGGAATTAGCAGATCCTGATTGCCGATTATTACCATTGTTGGCAAATGAATAGTACGCAAGCGCTGATCTACATCGAAAGTCTTGAAGGCCTCAAGCTGAGCTTCGTAGGCTGAAAGCGTGCATGGAAAGGCAAGATTGGCCTGAATCTTTTGCTCTACAATATCCGGATTTGCATCAATGAACTCTTGCGGATAGCACACACTTGAGGTCCACAACAGGTAATCGTGAGCGGAAAGGTCCAGCCTGGGATAGAAATATTTCTCGATTTCCGGCGGCGGAAAGACTCTGGATCTTCCCCCGGCAGAGGTGGCCCCGAGCACGAGCTTATTGACACGCTCAGGGTGATCCAATGCCATTTGCAGGGCAATCATGCCTCCCATACTCCCTGCAAAGACATGGGCCTGATCAATTCCAAGGACATTCATCAAGCCAACGGTATCCCTGGCCATCTGCTCAATGGTGCAGGGGCCAGAAGGCTGATCGCTGCGTCCAGCTCCACGATTATCAAACAGAATTACCTTATAGCGATCCGCCAATCTTTGGGGCACGATCTCACCCCAATCAAGACAGTGGCCCCCCAGGCCCATAATCATGAGCAATGGCTCTCCCTGGCCATGGACCTCGTAATACATCTTTATATCGCCCACAGTGACTCTGCCTGCGGAATTTGGCTCAAGGGCCTTGCCGGTGGCAATAGTATGAGCCAACGAATCGTCGGTCAAATGCATCAAAAGAGCTTGATCGCTCAACAGTAAAAAATTTTGCGATATTTGAGGCTTGAATCTTATTTTGGTCTTTTTCTTTCTTCCAAATTTCTTAATGTTTATGATCTTCTTGGTTTTCGTCCATTCAATCCAGACTCTCTTCATAGGGACGGACTTAACTTTATATCCACTACGATTCTCTTGGTGCTTTCGCCTCTTATTTTTGCCCGAATGATTCATCTGATCTTCTTCTCGGATAGCTTTACAACTTCATCCTTCTTTCTCATGCCCCTTTGATGGGTATATAAAGTCAAGAGTTTGGGACTCTACATAATGATTTAAATATGAAAAGAGAATAGTAGTACAGCTAAGCTAAGCTTCAACGGCAGGATCGAAGGCTTTAGGCTTGGGAGATTCTACAATGTACAAAAAATTGGTTTTCGTCGTGGGAGTCCTTCTCATCTTGTGCTCCGCTACAGCATTGGCACAGAGGGAAGCCACAACTCAAATGAGTGCTATATCGAAAGATATTGCATCAGCTTCCGTCAGCATGAAACAACCTCAAAGCATTTATTCAGAAAATTTTGTTCTTAAGCGCTTGCCTGACCTTAGAGTCACACAGGTTATTCCAGGTACGCCTTCGTTTGAAAGCGGAAGCGTGGTCAATGTTCCGCTCACGGTAACCATTAAGAACTTCGGAGCATCAACAAAGGAAAGTTTCAAAATCAGTGTAGATGCCCAAGTCGATGGAGGACCGAGATATGTGAAGCCCTTCACAGTTCCTCGTCAGAGTGATATGTGGTACCCCTGGCAAAATGGTTTAGCTAGCGGGGCTGAAGTCACCTTCACTGGAAATCTACAAATAGGAACTCCTTCAGGTGATTCGCTCTCCGGCAAATCCGCCATCATATATGTAATAGTAGACAGTATATCTGGTGATGAGTTTATAGCAGACTCGGGGAGAGTTATGGAAAGCAATGAGGAAAACAACGAGATGATGGCAGAAATTCAACTCTAGATTTCGAGAATTAATCTTAACCTACATACCTACATTAGATAACCGTAGCGAACTTAAGCCTGTATGCGATACAGGACAGTCGACCGAGTTCACCAACTCGGTGTTTTTTTTCATTAACGAGAGAAAAAGAGGTTATCCAAGAGCGGATCTCAGCCGGGCTGCAGGAATTGACGCAAGCTTTGGATTTCCTGAAGGGCCGGGATGAGGCCAGAGATGCCGGCATAAATCGAAACGCTGCAATCCGCCGTAGGCAGCTCGCCGAAGGTTAACCGGCAGCCAGGAACGAACGGACATTTAGATAATCCACTATCGATAGCTGAAAACGCCTTAGCACCAACAGAGATGCTTTTTTTCCAAAGCCTAAAGTCGTGTTTAAATAGATCCTGTTCTATCGGCCGCCAGGAGCAAATAATGATGGATGATTATGAAGGCAAATTTCGGCTCCTCGCTGTTTTGAGTGGGTAAGCTTGAGTCCTGCAGCCTGGTCGTAGTTATTACCGAATTGCCAGATCATTTGTTCATGATAATATCACGATCAATTGCCCCGCAAGTCGGCCTCAAGACAAGATGCTGCATCAAGAGATTGCAGATCGATATCCTGGGGTTACCCATAGAATATAGCGAAGAGCCTAATAAATATAATACACACGATCCGGGACCGCTTTACGATGCGTTTCCATGAGAATATGAGAACCATCATTACCTCAAATCTGGGATTCTCGGATTTGGTGAAGGTGTTTCATGACAGGACCCTAACAGCAGCAATTCTGGACAGGATTAC
>DATLBD010000165.1:0-4554 GCA_035527135.1 Methanothrix sp.
CACGCCATCAAGCCCGCCATTGACGAGGCGCGAAGGTGCAAGAAGACGGGCGAGGCCAAGACCATCTTCATCTCTCTGTCCGGCCACGGCCACTTCGATCTGGCGGCCTATGATGCCTACAACGACGGCAAGCTGGTTGATTACGAGTATCCCGCAGACCTGGTCAAGCAGTCTCTTGCCAAGCTTCCCAAGGTTTGATGGCTGCAAGAGTCGGAAAGATCGGATTTCTGATCAATCCAATCGCAGGCATGGGCGGGGCAGTGGGCCTGAAGGGGACTGACGGCCTGGCCGGTCAGGCGCTGGCCAGAGGCGCAAAGCCTCAGGCCCCCGAACGTGCCATGGTATGCCTGCATCTGCTTTCCCGAGAGGCAGATGGCTTTGTCTTTTTTACCGCCAGCGGCGAGATGGGTGGAAGGGCCCTGTCAGAATGCGGCCTGCATTACCAGGTAGTTTACGAGGCCCCGCAAGGCTCCGGATCCCAGGACACCAAGGCAGCATGCCGAGCATTTCTGGAAAACGGTGTTGACCTAATTTTATTTTGCGGAGGCGACGGAACTGCGCGAGATGTGGCGAGCATCGCCGGTCAGGCGCCCATCCTGGGCATTCCGGCAGGAGTGAAAATGCATTCCGGTGTCTTTGCCATCAGCCCTCAGGCGGCAGCCGAGCTGGCTCTTGGTTTTGCCCGGGGCGATCTTAAGGCCAGAGAGACAGAGATAGTGGATGTGGATGAGGAGCTCTACCGGGCAGGAGAGCTGCAAACTAAGCTTTATGCCGTAGCCCGCACGCCTTACCAGCCGGTTTTAGTGCAGGAACGAAAGAGAATCTATGTTTCCGGTAATGAAGAGGAGTTCAAGGATCAGATCGCACTCTTTGCTTCCGAATTCATGAGAGACGGCTCTGCTTACATTTTGGGAGCGGGAACTACCACCGCCAGGATTGCCGAGCTACTACAGGTGGAGAAGACCCTGCTTGGCGTGGATGTTGTGCAAAATGGGAAGCTTATCCAAAAGGATGCCTCGGAGAGAGATCTCCTGGCCTTGCTGGATAGAGAAAAGAGCGTCAAGATCATTGTCAGCCCCATCGGAGCCCAGGGCTTCATACTGGGGCGGGGCAGCCAGCAGATCAGCGCCGCCGTCCTGAGAAGCGTGGGTGAGGAGAATTTGATAATAGTATCCACGCCCCATAAACTGGCGGAGCTGCCGCAACTATTGGTGGACACAGGCGATGAACAGATGGACAGAATCATGGCCGGAAAGAGACTGGTTGTCACTGGATACCGCATAGCGCAGAGGAAAGAAACCGTTGCGGCATCAGCGCTACATGACATTTAATCGATATTGATAATTCGGAATAAGAAAATTAGCCAGAGATGCATGCTACAATCTTCACTCAAATACGATCCTCAAATCAGCTATGCATATATAATCTTAGACGCTTTCTTGCCTCGCGTTGAGACAATTATCGACCCGTCCAGAAGATGCTGGAATTTATGGAAAAGCCCATAGCCAAAAAGAAACGGAAAAGATGGGCAAAGATGGACTGAACACATCACCAGCAGCATCAGAGCCAATCGATTCATCAGAGCCACACGTCGCCGGCAGAAATATCTTGGCCTTTATCATCTTGCTGGGCATTTTTATGTTCGTCATCGACGGCTCAGTGGTTTCCATTGCTCTTCCCACCATCACCCGTTATTTTCAAGCCGATGTAGCCCAGTCTCAATGGGTGATAACCTCCTACCTGGTCACTGTGACCAGCTTGCTCTTGATCTTCGGCAAGATTGCGGAGCGAACCGGAAAGGTCAGGCTCTTCTTAGCGGGATTTGTCATCTTCACTGTGGCATCTGTCGCCTGCGGTCTTTCTACAAGCCTTGACATGCTCATATTCTTTCGAGCGGTTCAGGCAGCAGGAGCAGCCATGTCATTTTCCATCAGCACGGCTATAATCTTCCAGATTTATCATCATGGGGAGCAGGGCAGAGCCATGGGTTACATCGGCACCACAGTCTCATTGGCCAGCATCGCCGGACCTATGCTGGGCGGCTATTTGGTGGACTATATGGGATGGAAATACATCTTTCTCATCAATCTGCCCATCGGCATTGTGCTCCTGGCTCTTGCCGCTAAATACATGAGAATAGATGAGACGAGATCGAGCAAACTGAACCTGGACTGGCTGGGTGCAGCCGTACTTATTATCTTCATAGTATCTCTGATGCTATTTCTGGGCGATTTGAGCGGCAGCACTGGTTTTTCAATTGCACATAGCCAATTCCTACTGCTGGCACTTTTATCGCTGCCTGCATTTGTCTGGATCGAATCGCATCAAAAGTCCCCGCTTTTAGACCTTTCCATCTTCCGGATAAAAAAGTTCGTCCTGCCCATAATCGCCATAATCTTATTCATTATTTCCAGCTTCTCAGTGTTCATTCTGGGTCCCTTTTACTTTCAGGGCGTCATGGGCTACTCACCTTCTCAAGTGGGCCGTGTATTTCTCATTGTGCCGGCCATAATGGTCTTAGGCTCACCGCTAGGCGGCTGGATATATGATCGATATCATTTCCGCTATAACTCTGCCCTGGGCATTATAATCGTGGCAATATCTCTTCTTTTTATGGGAAGCGGCATTAGCAGAGATGATCTGTCCTCGATTCACCTCTCCTTTGTGATCATGGGACTGGGAAGTATGCTGTTTCAAAGCCCCATCAACACCGAGATCATGACCGCACTGCCAAAAGAGATGCTTGGCACTGCTTCCAGCCTCTCCTCGGCGGTAAGAAATATGGGCATGTCCCTGGGAGTCTCGATTTCTACCCTTCTCTTATCGCTGCAATTAAACATTGCCGGCTATCATGGCGCAGTCTTGGATGCGAAGCCGGAGCTTCTCAGCCTCGCCATAAGCAATGTGATGATCATTGCGGCAGCATTATGCATACTGGGAGCTGCAGCAGCCCTTCTTCGCAATAGGGATGGAGGCTAAACAATAGTCTCTCATCGAATAGATTTATATTGTCGGCATTACACCATGACTCTTTATGAATGCGCTTGCACTCATCCCCGTCATTTTGCTGCTACAGGCATCATACTTCGATATGCAGGGCACAGTAGTAAATGTGATTTCTCCATCCAGCCTTCTGATCGGAAATAATACCGTAACCCTGGTGGATGTGGATGCTTCCGGGCTTAACCAGAGGCAATATGCTTATCTGATGGATGATCTTAAGAGCAGACTGCAAGGCAAGGATGTCTTCGTCAAAGGTGGCTATGTTTATTTTGATTTAACAGGAAGCTACAATTCATACAGCATCAACGAGATGATTCAGAAGGAGATCTCAGATATAAAGGAGATGCGTAGGTTCTATTGTGATGGATTCTGCTATTATCCATATGATAGCACGGAAATAAGTAGCTACTCATAGCTATGTAGAGAGCGAATACATCAGAATTGACTAATAAAAAATTTGCCTAATACGCCCGTGCACGCCGGAATATTCTGCAAAGGGAAGTGCTGGCTTTAGAATGTCCGGAACGGTTCCCCGAATTGGCAGCGTGGATGTTCTTGCTGATGGGATACGACGATCGTGAGAACATGATCAGTATATGGCAGATGATGATGCCTGCATCTGCCTTTGCCGGAGTAAAAGAACTCATCAAGAAGGCCATCGGCAGCGACTGGGCAAAACTCACGCGCCGCATTCTAAATTATAGTGCCCAATGCAATTCGATTAGCCAACAAGAAAAATGAAATACCGCACCACTTCTTGCGACGCCAGATGAGCGTGCCTATGCAAGGTAGGGACCGAGGCAGAGGCCGCGGTCAAATCTCACCCAGTCCCCATTTCTTCCGGAACTGGAGCTTTTGTTGGCTATTCATCCAGTGGCTGCCGTCACAGTAGGGCTTGTTCTCTGACTTTCCACAGCGGCAGAGGGTTACTCTGTTGCGGGATTCATACATACTGCCATCTGCTGATTCAATAGGAACACCGCCACGAACCCAGATGGGGCCTTCACAGCCCTTTTGTTTATCGTGTACCAGCACCAGAGATGGTTCAAATTCTTTCTCAAAGGATTTGCCTGTTTTCTTATCCCACAGCACCAGCCGTCCCGAGGGGCAGATCGTGGCCTCTTCAATAGCGGATTGTCTGGCTTCTGGATCGTCTGATTTTTGTATGAGATCTCTTATCCCACCAGCCCTGAGACAGAAACGGGAGTGATCGCAGAATTCATGGGCATCGGTTAGTTTTAGTTCAGGACCAACAAATATTTCCGCTTTTTCCAGGTAGGGTTTTCTGCTGGCGGTTTCACTACCATCGAAACCGACCTCCCGGTGGGACCCATCACAAAAAGGCTTCTTTTTAGATGCACCGCAACGGCACAGCATATAGGTCTCCTGCGAAGGGTATTCTTTTTTATCAATAGGACTTACGCACTTGCCATAATCTTCATATATGGCTTGGTCTATATTAAGTATAACGAATAAAATGGATTGGACTGAACTTGAATCCTGCCAAGTGCGATGATCTTGATTATATTCACTTTCTGATAGCATCTGTAG
>DATLBD010000166.1:0-17569 GCA_035527135.1 Methanothrix sp.
GGCCGGGAGATTCAGGACGAGCAGAAGAAGCCCCTGGCTGCGACCACACCCAGCGGCATGATCGCTCTGTCAATGGCAGGAGCAAAGAGGCTGGAGCCCCTCGGAAAATACATAGTCAAAATCGGCGACTTCCTGCCCAAAGGCTCCTTACTGGCGCCAGGTGTGGTGGACGCAGACGAGCAAATCCGGCCGGGAGACGAGGTCATAGTCATAGGCGAGAAGGCCTTCGGCGTGGGCCGGGCTAAAATGTCGGGCTGGGAGATGAAGGCATCGAGAAGGGGCGTGGCTGTGGAGATCAGGCATATCAAGGGAAGGTAGGGACATGAAAGGAATGAGGAAGAGAAGAAAAGAGAAGACCGGTCTGGACATGATCAAACCGACCTCGTTTTATTCAAGCGAAAGCGAGAAGGTCAAATTTAACTGGTTCTGCTATGAACTGTCCTTGTCGATATACGATAACATAAAAAACAAAATTGCAATCCGCCTCAAGAGGCAGAAGATCAGCAATGAAAACCTTGCGGATTTTTCAATTTACTATGCAAAGGGAATGAAGGATGTTGTCCTCCAGCAATTATCCGGCAAAATCGAAAAGGTCTGCATCTCATACGAGCCGATAGAATCATACTTTCCCGATATCGGCGATGAGATGATCAATAAAATGACGGACTTAATCTCTGAAGCATGGGATGAGTTGCTCAGTGTTTGTGAATTATGCCCGAATCGATGCATCAGCGAGAAGGATGCATTCTGTACCCTGTTTGATGACAAGCATCTTTTCGATTGAGGAGATTTTATTGCTGCTTAAAGTGCTCTTTGCATATTGAAGAGGTGAACGACACGGAGCTAATTGATGAGATGAAAGTCCATTTGCCTATTCCCGCTTATGCATGCCGGGATTTGAGCATACTTTTCATCAAGAATGATATGGACATCACACCGGCAAAGGAATTGAAGATCATCGAGGTAGCGGAATCCGGAGAGGAGGGAGGCATAGCCTGTTTCCTGGATATTCCTGAGAACTTTGTCGTCTCATTAACGCTGCTCAGGATAAAGCCGGATCACCCTCTGTACGACAAGATCTCTGCCTATCAAAAGAAAAGGATCAGAAGCATCTTCAGGGCGAAAGGTCTGAGCCCGAGAAGGCTATAGGAGGCAGGGCGCACGCACTGGGGCTTGCCCCTGGCACGCTTGATGATGCGCACTATCAGATCCGGCCAAGAGGTACATAATTGTAATATGTTGCGTCTCTACCTCATATTTAACCTGTATCCAGCGCGCTTCATCGCCACCTCGATCTCTTTGATGTGCCCAAATCCTTTCGTCTCCAGCTCCAAATCTACTCGAGTGAAGTTGAGGGCAAGGCCCCCTTCGTTGCGGGCATGGTGGATGTGTACCACATTGGCCTGGAGACCTGCAATCAAGCCGAGCAACTTAGCCAGCGATCCGGGCGTATCCTCCAGGCAGACGGAAAAGCGCGTCATTCTGCCCTCCTGCAGAAGCCCTTTGGCTAATATTCTGTCCAAAATCAAGCTGTCAACATTGCCGCCGCTGATTACCAGCACAACCCGGCTCCCTTTTGGAATTTTTAGCGTCCCTTCAAGAAGAGCGGCAAGAGGCACTGCGCCTGCACCTTCAGCCAGGATGCGCTTTCGTTCCAGCAGCATCAGGACTGCAGACGCGATCTGATCCTCGTTTACCATCACTATCTCGTCTACCAACCTTTGAATGATGGAAAAAGCAGCATCACCCACTCGGGTTACCATGATAGCATCGGCGAGAGAGCCCCTCTCCTCAACGTTCAGCTCCACAGGCTTTCCGGCCTTCACAGCCTCAATAGCGGAAGGGCAGGCAGAGGACTGAATACCAACCACGCGGATAGCAGGACGAATGGCCTTGGCAGCCGTGGCTATGCCGGCTATCAGTCCGCCGCCACCAACTGGAACGAGAATATAGTCCGCATCGGGCAGATCCTCCAGGATCTCCTGGCCGATGGTTCCCTGGCCGGTGATTATCTCCACATCATCGTAGGGGTGGATAAAGGTCCTTCCCGTCTCGGCGGCCATTCGCTGCCCAACCCCTATACTCTCCACCAGGCTCTGCCCTTCCAAGATCAGCTGTGCACCGTAACCTCTGGTTGCCTGCTGCTTGGTTAAGGTGGCCCAGAC
Source organism: Methanothrix sp. (assembly GCA_035527135.1). Lineage (GTDB taxonomy): Archaea > Halobacteriota > Methanosarcinia > Methanotrichales > Methanotrichaceae > Methanothrix. The sequence continues at coordinate 2,166 of DATLBD010000166.1, forward strand.
AGGCATAATAATAGTAGCAGGCACAGAGGCAACGCGGGCGGCCAGGGCCACACCCTGAGCATGATTGCCCACAGATGCTGCTATCACGCCTTTGCCTTTTATCTCATCCAGATGGGAAAGGATCTTGAAAGTTGCACCGCGGATCTTGAACGACCCGCCCTTTTGCAGGTTTTCGAGCTTGAGATAAACCTCTGCACCCGTCATTTCGCTGAATGTTGGCGAATAGACGAGAGGAGTGCGCAGGACTCTGTCATGAAGAAGCTTTCCTGCGCCTTTAATATCGGTCAGGGAGATCATGGTATCTTGTCCATGGGCAAGAACTTAACCATTTTGCAGATGTTATGGATGATAGGAATTGGTTTATTTTCATGGAGATGAAATAGCATACTGATGAATGGCCTACGAAGCCCAGCCGGGCAAGCTAAAGATCCGTTTCGATCCCGGACCTTTCGAGAGGTTGTCGAGTTCTACATGATCGATTTTAAAACTCCCCTGGGAAGAGCGATAGACATCACCCTCATCTTTCTCAACCTCCTGCTTGTGGCCATCTTTGTGATCGATACGTACAATATTTCCAGCAGCTTGAGGGACCAGCTTTGGAAGCTTGAGATACTGATCGTCGGCATTTTCATTGTCGAATATTTCCTCAGGCTTTACGGTTCACCCAATAGAATTTCTTATGTCAGGGATATCTACAGCATCATCGATCTGGTAGCCATAATGCCTACTCTGATTATTATGGCCCTTACACCATCGTTTTTCATCTATGATATCAGGTTTATCCAGATCATAAGAGTATTGGCGGTATTAAGGATATTCAGATTCCTGCGCTTCATCGCCGAAAACCATCTCTTCTTCGGCAGGATAAGTCATGGAATGGTGAGTGTTGCCCGATTAGTAGTGAGCATAATCATAATATTCTTCGTCTATTCCGGATTTTTCTATTTTGTGGAAAGCCCCTTCAATCCAGATGTGCAGAATTTTGGAGACGCGTTCTACTTCACGGTAGTAGCCATATCCACGGTGGGCTTCGGTGATATTGTACCTGTATCAGAAGCAGGTAGGTTTGTTACAGTAGCCATGATAATCTCAGGCATCATCATTATTCCCTTTCAGGCGGCCAGAATCTTCCGGACCTGGCTTACGACAGGACGTGAAAAAAGGGTGCTGATCTGTCCCAGTTGCGGGCTGGACAGGCATGAAGTGGATGCAAAGTACTGCAAAAATTGCGGTAAGATTCTGCCTGGCAGCGCCGATGGCTAATGCGATTTTCCATTTGCAAGAGTTTCAGGCGGAATCCTCTTTCATCCTCGATCCGCCTGGTGGCAGGAATTGCACAATCAGATCTATAGAGGCTACAGCCTTCAGGAATGCTCTGTCATCCACTTTGTCAGAAAACTGCCTGTAGATCCGCTTAGCCAGGTCGTCGGCATTCAGCTCGCCCGGCTCGATCTCCACTACGGGATCTGATTTAGGCTTTACTGCTGAGACCGGCCCGCCCACAAGAACGCCGTCTGCTATGCCCAGGGCCAGGCCTAAAGGCGTATCTTTAAAGTAAGTGCGCTCCCCGCGAATGACAAAAGCGCCCTTCTTCAAAAATTCACCCGATTCCGGTGTCTTGCTGACCTGATCACCCTTGATCAGGTAGCAATCGGCAGCCACAAGTCCGCCTTTCCAGACAGAGGAGTAGCTCACCGCAAACTGGGCCGCCTCGAGAAGAGTGCTCTCAGGAACGGGCTCGCCCTCCGTCTTGATCACAGTGAGGGGCGCGCCGGGAGCGTCCGTATGCAGGGCCAGGTCGCGCCGCTCCAGATATTTGGTATATATCTCCTCGTTGCTGTCCGCATCCCTTCCACCCAACACCATAAATCCGTCTGAGGAGAAAAACCAGCGGAACCTCTCATACCACTTGGGCTTCCTCCTTCGATGGAAGACGGGCGCGCGGGTCTTCTTTGGCGCGGCCTTTCCAGCCCTTAGCTGCTTCGTGATGACCAGGGCTTCTTTTGCGCCGCTCCCCTTCCTGGCCATCTCCTTGGCCTTCTCGTAGTACCTTTGCGCATTCTGGGGAACGGTGAGGCCAGCATGAAGCGCCAGCTCCACTCCCTCCAGCAGGACACGCATCTCGCCCTGCCCGTCCAGGGAGAGTATGGTCCTGGCCTGAGGCAGGCCCGAGCCGCTGATTCTCTCCCATATCTGATTGTAGGAAAAACCCTTAGCTTTGGCCTGCTCCACCACGCGCAAAATCTGCTCGACGCTGCCGTAGATCTGATAGATCAGCTCTCCCTTACCGATGAAAGCCTTCTCCTGGGCCTCGAACTCCTCAATCGCCTTTTGCTGCACTTCGATCCTGCGATCCAGGGGATTTTTCTTTTGCCCTTCATCTGCCTCTTTTTCTACGAAGAAGGCGTCAACGGCTTCGCTGAAAGTGGCAAAGCGCTTTTTCTCCAGGCCCTCGTAAACTTTGAGAGACCGGGAGAGGACATCAACCAGCTCGCCGTCTTCCAGAACGATGTGCGGATCGAGAGTGTCATCCAGGAAGACCTCTCGCAGGGCTTGATGGACCCGCTCTATCTCCGCGGGATCCAGATCAGCCGCGGGCTTATTCTTGTCCACTCCCGCAACCAGGCAGACCTCCTCGCCATAGGTTCCGCCCATATTCAGTCCCCGCACGATGGACCGGACCAGATCCTGGCCGGCAGCCGCCAGCCAGGCAGCAAGATCAGGAAGCGAGATGGTTCTGGGGTCGAGCTGACCGGGATGATAGAGGTATTTCTCGCCAGCGGCCATTTTGCTGCCCCGGTAGACCATCTTTTTGAGCATGGAGAGGATATGACGTGATTCATCGAGCAGCACCATGCTGCCTTTGGGAAACAGCTCGATGACAAGGTAATGACGAGAGCCGCTGCGCTCCACGGCGATCTCCAGGACACGATCGAAGTCATGCTGTTGGACCTCGACAATTCTGCCGCCGGAGAAACGGTTCCTGAGCATGGTGGGAAATTGGGGGGGCGTCTTGGAGGCAGGACGCGCGGCTTTGGTGATATTGATCCTCTTGCCGGCCACGAGGAGCAGATCCAGCCTTCCTTCCGCCGGAGACTGAACAGACAACCAGATCTTATCCGAGGACTGCTGGTAGGCCTTGCCCATAAAGCCGCCTACAATCCTGTCGGATAGCTCCGCCGCCATGGCGGCGACGTCCACATTGCTCATCGCCTTCTTCATGAGAGAAGTGTCCGAGATCAATCGATAAATAGTTGCGGATGCCTAGAGAGAGAGGTGCAGCGCTTTTTGGTGGATCTGATGCTCATGCGCCTGGGAAGGTGGCTGCGGCTCTTGGGACAGGATGTGGCCAATCCCGAAAGCAACAGCGACAACGAGCTGCTGCTCCAGGCAAAAAAAGAGAGCAGGACGATTATTACCAGGGACAAGGGACTCTTCCAGGCCTGCCCGGGCGCGGATGTGCAGTGCGTGCTCATTCAGTCCTCAGCAATTTCCGATCAGCTTTTAGAGATGGCCGATGCGGGGGTGCCCCTGCGGCTTGATCCCCAGAGATGCACACTGTGCAACGGACTTCTGGTGGAGATAGAAAAGCTCGGTATGAAGAAATGGCAATGCCAGTCTTGCCAAAAAATCTACTGGGAAGGCGGCCACTGGAAGAAGATGGAAAGGATGCTGCAAGCTATTCGCTGCCAAAGAGAGGAAAATGCCGGGCGAAATGGCGACCCAAAGGCAACTGAGGACCATTTCTGAGTGGCCATGACGCCTGGAGTTCAAGCTTAGAAGACCCTCTTCTTGGAAGCCTTCTGCCTCACATGGGCCCTGCCCCTCGTTTTCATGTATTCGGCCATCTGCGGCTTTGTCGCCCCCATCGACCAGAGGTGCGAGGAATTGAGGCAGAACTGAGGCTGGTACTGATATTGATTGCCTGGCATGATAAACGGATCGGCAGGCGTTAGATTCGAAGGAACTGCATCCAAGGTAGACTCCAGGAGGCACCAGCGGCCCAGTTCATTCTGGTAGACCACCCAGGCGTGACCATAGGCTCCGTCCGGGGTGGAGACCCTTCCCAAGACTACGCGCACGCAGTGCTCCGAAATGCCGCTGGCTAGAAGGAGGGTAGCGAGCAGAAAGGAGGAGTCCTCGCAGTCGCCTTTGTGCAATACGAGCGTCTCCTCAGGAAAAAGCCAAAAGTCCTCCAGGCCACAGGATTTTTTATCTGTGATATACTGCACGCAGTTAGACACGTAATCCCAGATCTTCCAGGCCCGCAGATCAAAGGTGCCCGGCTCGCGTGCCGAAGGAATGCCGATCTCCTGCAAAGCCGTCAGGATGACCGCGCTGCTAGTGGAAGAGAGCCAGGCCCGAATGTCGGTGGGAATGTAGACACCCGATGTACCGATGACCGCTCTTTTGTCCAACATAACCGTATCTCTAACAATTGCATCCCCTGCCCAATTATAGCCTGTAGCCATCTATGATCCACCCCCAATCTACAATAATAATTTTAGCTTGTTATATTTAAAATTTTGGGTCGAGACATGATAAAAGATGCTGTTGAAAGCTATATAAAAAATTTTTAACTTAAAATATCCTGTTTTAATTAAGTTAGAAATTGCTTCAGTCTCCATCTAGAGAGGAGCGGTTCTATCGATGCCCTACAGAGATGACGCTTACATACTCAACAGTTTCAGAATAGCGATTTAGGATCGCTTCGCACTCATCTGCTAGTTCCTTAGCTATTTTGAATTGCTCGTTTGCCTCAAGCGAGCTTAGCAGTAAATGCTTTCGCTTACATTTTACACTAATTAAAGCTAATTTATTAATGAGCAAGTCTTAAATATGGTGTACAAATACAAACATGAAGGCACAAATGTGTACTTAAAATGGTAATACTGGTGATTGCTACGAGCATAAAGACATTATTGGTGGATCCCTCCCGGTGCACAGGATGCAGGACCTGCGAGATGGCCTGCTCCCTCTATCACGAGGGAAAGTGCAGCCCGGTCTTATCCAGGATGAGGATCATAAAGTACGAAGCACTGGGAAAGAGCTATCCTGCAATATGCTCGCAGTGCAGCAAGCCCCAATGCCTTTCAGCTTGCGACAAAGGAGCCATCAAACAAAATGAAAAAACCGGGGCTATGAACATCGATGAGGCTCTCTGCACGGGATGTCGTTCCTGCCTCACCGTCTGCCCGCAAATAGGCTTTCACCCGCAAAAAAAGGTGGCATTCAAATGCGATCTATGCGGTGGCGATCCCCAATGTGCCCGGTTTTGCACCACGGGTGCCATCACCTTTTCCGGAGTTGATGAGTTTCTCATGACCAGGCGGCGAGCCATTGCAGACAGAGCTGTACTTGCTGTTTAGGTTTAGAGGATTTTAGAGGCTTTTAAGGAATTTTAGGGGCTATTCAGGAGAGAATGGAAAATGGTCGATGGCTGGACCGGTAAGAGGCTACGCATAGATCTGAGCCGTGGCACTACAAGTGTTGAGGAGATAGGCGAATCGTATCGAAAGAAATGGCTGGGAGGGCGCGGCTTCAACTCTGAGCTCCTTTACCGGGAGGTTGGCCCGGATGTGGATCCCCTGAGACCTGAGAACTTATTGATCTTTGGAGTGGGGCCACTTACCGGAACCTTTGCCCCCTCGAGCGGCAGGACGACCGTCACGGCCAGGTCGCCACTGGGCGGAGGCTTCGGAGACTCGAATATGGGCGGCCATTGGGGTCCGGAGCTGAAGTTCGCCGGCTACGATCAGTTGGTGATCAGTGGCAAGGCCTCCAAACCTGTTTACCTGTGGATCGACGACGACCACATTGAAATCAGGGACGCTAGCCAAATCTGGGGAAAGCTCGTTTTGGAAGCGGATGCCATGATCAAAGAGGAGCTGGGCTCGCAGGAGATTCATACGGCCTTGATAGGACCGGCAGGAGAGAACACCGTTCGGTACGCCTGTATCATGAGCGATGTCTACCGGGCTGCAGCCAGAAGCGGCATGGGCGCAGTCATGGGCTCCAAGAACCTGAAGGCCATAGCCGTGCGGGGGACCAATCCCGTCAATATCGCCCGGCCTGAGGAGTTCTATCAGATATCTGCCGGCATCAGAGAGCGCCTGCGCCAGGACTTGATGGCCCAGATGCTCTACGATCAGGGCACCTGGCTATTGACCATGCCCGCAAACTACGAACTGGGCTGGTTTTGCTGGCATAATTTCCAGAAAGGAAATCATCCCGATGCCAAGAAACTGAGCGGCGAAGCCCATAGAGACAATTTCCTATCCCACCGGGAGGGCTGTTTCGCCTGCCCCATCTCCTGCGGCAGGTTCAGCAAAATAAAAGAAGGCAAGTACGCCGGCGAGATCACAGGCGGACCGGAGTATGAAACCCTGACGGCGGTGGGCCCGCGCATCGGATTATTGGATATGGACAAGGTGGTTCATAATAACAAGCTCGTCAATGAGCTGGGGCTGGACTCCTGCTCTTGTGGAGGAGCCATTGCCTGGGCCATGGAGTGCTGGGAGAAGGGACTTTTAACCAAAGAGGATACAGGCGGACTGGTATTAGAATGGGGTGACCAGGAGCTGATCACGCGGCTCATAGAAATGATAGCCCACCGGGAAGGCTTTGGAGATCTCCTGGCGGAGGGCTCGAGCCGGGCGGCTGAGATAATGAACCGGGGCCGTGACTATTCCATCTCCGTCAAAGGGCACGACATGTCCCAGGATGATCCACGGGGCTTGGGGTTTGCTTTTGGAATCGGCTTTGTCACCGGCAGGCGAGGTGGCGATCACCTTCAGGGACTGCCCTGCCTGGAGCTGACCGGCGCCTTCTACCCCGGACTGGTGGAAAAGATCCTGGGCAGCAAGGAAGCGGAGGCCCCCCTCTCCCCAGTAAAGAAGCCGGAGATGGAGCGCTATCAAGAGGATCTGAAGGCGGTGGGAGACAGCCTGACGCAATGTACATTTACCCATAGCTGGTCGTTCGCCGTGCAGCCGGAGGACATGGCGCTTTTGCTCTCTGCCGCCACCGGTCTGGAATTTTCCGCAAAGGAGCTATTTGAGATCGGCAGCAGAATTGTGCATTTGGAGAGAGCCTACTGGAACCGCCTCCTGGTGGGTCGCCTGGAGGACAAGAGTCCCAAGCGGTTCACCCAGGAGCCCATGCCCGATGGGCCAAACAAGGGCACCGTCTTTCCCGAAGCAGAGCTGATACCCCGCTACTATGAGGTGCGAGGCTGGGATAAGAAAACCGGATTTCCGCTCCCGGAGGTTCTGAAAGGATTGGGTCTGGAGGATGTGGCGGCAGAGCTGGAGCCCTACCGGGCAGAGTATCAAAAGAAGATCGAAGAAACAGAAGCAGAAGCGACAAATCCTGCCTGAAAATCAGGATGCTCATGCAGATAACTGCTCGCTACTACGGCTTCTTTTCCACGGTGACCAGGAAGCTCTATGAGCCGATGCAAGTCTCAGATAGCCTGACTATTGCAGAGCTGATTGAAGTTCTGGCCAAAAGCTACGGCTACAAGTTCACCCGGCTCTGCTTCATCCGGCCCCTCTACAGCGAGAGGGACTTTATGAACATCACCCTGAACCACCAGGATCTGAACAGCGCGGGGAAGTTTCCGGTGGGGCTGCAGACCGAGCTTAAAGAGGGGGATTTGGTCTCGTTCGGGGTCATGGGTGGCGCGGCATGAGCCAGTGGATGTGGATATGTGGTCCAGACAGATAGCCATCCCCGGTTTCGGAGAAGAAGGGCAAAAGAAGCTGAAAGAGAGCCGGGTGGCCATGCTGGGCCTGGGGGGCGTGGGCGGCCCGGCGGCTCTGTACCTGGCGGCGGCGGGTGTGGGAAGCCTGGTGCTGGTGGACGGCGACTGTGTGCAGCTAAGCAACCTCAACCGCCAGATTCTCTTCGACTCTTCCGATCTGGGCAAATCTAAGGCAGATGTGGCGGCAAAACGCCTGCAACAGCTCAACCCGGATCAGGAGGTCGAGGTTGTAGATAGGCAGATAGAAGAAAGAGACCTGGAGGCGATCCTGGCAGGCTGCCGGTTCGTGCTGGACTGTTTTGATAGAAATGCGGACCGTCTGGCCGTCAACAGGGTTTGCATGCTTCTCGGAATTGGCGCGGCTCACGGATTTGCCCAGGACCTGAGCGGTGAGGTTTTCACGGCCATTCCGGGAGATGGGTCCTGCCTGGCGTGTGCCCTGGACGAGAGCTTCCCGGAGACGGAGGTGACGGCGGTGATGGGAGTGACCACGGGAATGGTGGCCGTATCCATGGCGTCAGCCGCCATACTGAGTCTGACGGGCATTGGAGATCCAATGGCAGGATATCGATTGATCTATGATTTGGCATTTCCGGGAATGACCAGAGTACTGGTGGGGAAGAATCCCCGATGCGCCGCTTGTGGCAGGTAGGATGAGAGGTAGGGTTTTTTTGGGCACCACTCTGTTTTCGGCTCTTCGCTTGGCATCTAGACTTTATGCGCCATCCAGGCCGGCACGCCCCTGGGACCGGGTCCACCTGCACCCGCTCGCCTGTGAATACGTGCACCTCCGGGCCCCGCCCCCGGTGTCCGAGTAGCTCCAGACATCCGGGCCCGGCTGCGGGGGAGGAGCAGGGCTGCCGCGGGCCGAGGCCGACGCACGTCACAGAGATCCGTGCGGGCCTGGATGGAAGTCCTAATCATTCCGCTATTGCTTTCAACAGTGCATCTTTAGCATCCGAATAAAATTGAATACCTATCTTCGTTGCCATGTCATCAGATAGATCAAAAAGCTGACGACGACAGGATACAGGCATTAGCAAAGCTGTTGCACCCTTTTCGACAGCAATTTCAGCCATCCCAACAGGATTATGAATGGGCTCGATGGGGCCGCCCAAAGCTATTTCCCCCACAATAATTAAGCCGCCACGAACGCTCTTCTTTAGCAATGAAGTGCAAAGAGCGACCAAGCCTCCCACACTAAGTTTCGCCCCAGCTTTCGAGACATCAAAAGCCCTGAGCTGGACTGTAAATTCGTGATGTCGTGGATCTTTATCCCCCACCAGTTGTGCGGATCTTGCGTAGAGGTTTTGCTCTGCATAGCTCATGCTTTCACGAAACGCAGGCGGTACGGGCTTATTGAGAATTTTGACGCCTGAACCAGGACCTTCGTTGACCTCAATACGGTACAATCCAGGGTGCTCTTCCATGCCGCCTGGGCTGATGGTCCAGACCTGTCCCGGTTCCAGAGGATCGCTACCAATGCTGTTTTCACTCTGTAATTCAGGGGTGGATACAAACTTCTCAACACCATCTTCTCCAATAACGTAGCTGAAATGAGTGTTTCTAAACTCTGCTGCACCGATCCGCTTCTGTTGTTCCTTGACCCGGCGCCTGGCCTCCATAGCAATGCGAACCGCCCATTCCAGGTCCTCATCCGGGATGACAGACTCGCTTCCAGGATAGAGGAGCTTTAACAGGCCACTGGTCGTTTTGTTTACAGCATTGATGTCTCGGCCACTTAGAGCCCCTCCGAAGAACACCCTGTTTTGTAGTGCAGATACTCGGCTTTGATTACGAAGCTGAGTCCAGCATTCAGAAAGGAAGTCACTTACCAGGCCGAAATGATCGGTTAAATATTCCTTGCCGATCTTGGGCACATCCCAGCCAGGAAGAAAGGCATGAATACGATCCATAAAGGCAGTATCATCTCGCATCTCTTTGGGCATTGGGCCAAAGAGGTGCCCTATACGCTGTTGATGTTCGACGTCCACTTCAAAGTTGCCGACCAGCACCAGACTGCCATCAGCACGGATGCTCTCTTTACCGCGGCTGAATTCGCCTGACTCCATGTAGCCTTTCATTATGTTGATGCCGTCTTTCTGATCGAATGAGATCCCTGATATTTCGTCAAAACACACAACATCATATAGGCAAACCAACCCACGCTGGCCGGTCGAATTATTCACAAACATCTTCGCAACCGTGGCCTTGCCACCTGAGATCAGGTGAGCATACGGGGATATTTGCTGGAAAAGGTGGCTTTTTCCCGTGCCTCTGGGTCCCAATTCCACAAGGTTGTAGTTCCTTTCGACGAGAGGGACCATTCGCAGCAAAAGAGCGTTCCGGGCCCGGTCGGAGAGTGATGCGGGCTCTATACCAATACTACGCAGTAAAAATGCCTTCCATTCCTCTGTGGAGAAATTTGTTCTAGCTTTTACCAGAACATCCAGGATATCTCTTTTCGAGAGCTGAATCTCACGAAGGCTGTCTACTCCAAAAGGTCGTCCACGGCTTTCCTGAGCAATGGCCGCATCATATTTGAGGGATATTTCAGCATAGAAACCACCTGTCAGCATCCTTTCGTGCTCTTTTACAAGTTCAGGAGTGATCCGGACGTCGCTAAGCTGAAGACTTGGCAGCGTCGCAACATAAGAGTCAGTCTTGGCATCTAAACGAGCCGTGATGAGGTCGATAACCTTCACCTCACCGTCCTCTCTTGCTCGGGCCTTGAAGAGCTCTTCTTCTCCAGCCCTTACTGTGCGACTCTTGAGCTGACGCTGGACGATTCCGAGACCTTCCTGGATCTCGTCTTCGTTGATACTGGCACAGTAGCGCCCCAGGAGGAACTCTACTACATAGGTTGGCACCGGAAATTGGCGGCTAAAAGTGCGGACAAGATCCTTTCGTACAAGATATCCATCGAGAGAGGTGGCTGCCAGCCGATCTATCTGATCCAGTTCATTCATTCACGACTCCCCACCTATAACCGTGTCTAATTGAGCCACAAGATTGCCTTTTTTGTCGAGGACAACTATGGTAGCATTGGCTCCTTCCAGATCGAAATTTTCGACAACCAAAGAGACCTCTTGGTTTTCATGGAGTGGCTTTCCTCCCTTAACAAGAGTGGTCGTCGGATTGCCAGGCTGCTCGCGAATATCGATCGATAAGCCGGGGAGTCCGCCTTTTATTGCGACCTTGCAACGCAACCCCCTCCAATCTATTTTGAGGTTGATCTTAGTGCCAGATGCAGAGGAGGATGCTGATGAGACAATTAATTCGAGAGTGAGGCACTCCTGGAGGCTTAAGCCACCATGATCGTATTCTTCACCACTTCGATAGCAACTGATGCCATCGGCCAATGCAAAGTACTGTTCGGGATTCCAATACCACGGAAATTGCCTCTCGGCAGTTGTTGCCCCTGGTTTGATGGAAGCGCAGCGGCCCCATTTGACTTGAGTCAATTCGCTTGGCAGCTCGATTTTAGGAAGACCGCCGGGCATCAGAAGCCAACCGTGATCTGTGACGATGTGAACGCTCTGCCAGCCTGCTCTGAGAAGCTGCAAAACTCTATCCTGGATATCGCTAAGAATTTCCTCGATGTGGGTGGCCAGTTTGCAGCCTCTATCATGGCCTTCACGGTCAATATCGCCAAACTCGCACCAGGCATTTCCTTTGCCAATGCCGCTGCATGAAGCATCAAGAATATCCCATCCGGCATCTTTCAATAGCTTTTTAAGGTAATATCCGCTGAGCGACTGTCCCGACTCTGCAATGCAGGGCTCGAATTTAGTGCCCACCTCGCCGCCTATTTTGTCCCGAATGGGAGCCACAGCGGGCTTGCCGGTTGCGGTAACCGTGGGAAGTGCCGCCCAACTCATTCTCTCTTCTACCTGGCATCCTCGATTGATTAGTTGCTCTTTCAGTCTCTTGGCCACATCAAAACGAAGACCGTCTGCGAAGAGGATGCACACTCCCTCTTCATGTGGGCTAAGCGATCTTGCTTTACTGGTGGATGTGCAGCCGCCCGGATAGCCCGAGCCTTCCACGGTTCTTTGCAGATATCGAGCGGATTCTTCAACCCAGGGAAGATAGACTGCCCGTATTGCATTTTTGACCGCCTCGAAGTCGTCTGTTTTCTTTACGGCGGCAATTGATCGGATCACTGCATCATCTGCAGTCCAGCCGGAGTTTCGGTATGCTGCTGCCAGCTCGTCGAGGGTGCCGACGGCCAGAGGGCTTGCTGTTGCAAGTGCGAGGACGAAAAGGTGCTCTAAAGCCTGGGCCAGCGAAGCATGCCCTAGTTCGGCCCATACCAGTAACCTCCTTGGGCCGTGCTGTTTTTCCAGATCCTCGATCTTTTTTCGGGCCTCATGGGCAGGCAGGCTGTTTAAAATCTCAAGGTCTTTACGAAGCTTGTCCTCCTGCTCTTCATTCCACTGGGGCCATCCTTCGACGAAGCTTTCTCCTGTATGCCAGAAGAGCTTTCCCTTGGGTGGTTTGCACTTTTCCCGGATGAGGGTCGGGATATTCGGATACCGCTTTGGCGCTTCACAGAACCGCTCCCAGACAGGTTTCCATGGCCCCTCGTGGGCAGCCAATTTTGCCGCTCCGGAGATGGTCCCCTCATCCTCCGGGCTAAAGCCAAGCTGCGATTTGCAGACCTCTACAAAGGCTCGCCATTCGTTGTCGCCCCGTTTTTCTTTGAAGTCCTCTCCCTGGTCGAGCCATTGGAGAAGGTCTCGCACTGGATCGCCGGTGAGAAGGGTATTGAAATAATCCTTATCCAGTCTTTTTCCTCGGAGAAGGTCGATATCCTCGTCGAGCAGGCGGTAGAGGGCTATCTGAATAGCGTTCTTAGTCTCGTTATCCTGGGCAACATCCAGACCCAGGCCGCCTTGATCGGATCTTAGGAACATGAGGATGGTCCAATCCTTGGAGTTGATCTGGGACCACATCGCTCCCCGGTATTGAAGCTCTGCAAGCGGCTTTAGGTGATCCGGGCAGCTTTCTACGGCTCGAAGGTCCTGGCGGCTGATTCCTGGCAAATAGATGATGAGCGGCCTGCCGGAGGGCAGCTTTACCTCATCGATTTTGCGAGCAACCACACAGCGAAGCCAGATGGCCGGACCGGTGCGCTTCTCCGGGCAGTAGTCGCCGAGAATGAGAAGCTCCGGCAGCTCCTCTTGCAGGCGCGCAATCACTGCCTCCCACTGGCGGCCGTGGTCGGGCCAGAGGATGCAGGCTGGGGCGACCTGGACCTGGGAGTTGTGCCTGGCTGCGGAGCGTATCGATTGGATGAGATGCGCTACGATATTTGCCATCTTCTTTGGTCCAAATTCTCTAATTTTTCTATGAGGTCGCCGCGCCGGAATGTAGCGGAGAGCTGTTGAAGGGATATATCCGACTCGCCATAAAGCATCTTTAGCGCTTCTGACACATCTTCAACAGCTTGTCTGAAATAATCTTCGCCTTTCTGATCAAGTAGCAACCTCGCTCTTTCGTAGTTTTGGTGAGTTAATCCTGTTGCATTGCATTTGAGATCATTTAACAGATATTTCCCCATCTGCATGGATATGAAACAGGAGGCATAGCTGATAAACTGCGGAGCGTCCTCTGGAGGTCTTTTTCTTTTATTCTCAGCAATTCGATAGATCAGTGTTGCAATGATTACTTGAGCGCCATTCAGGTCATTTGAGAATATGATATCATACAACTTTCCAAAATGTTCTCGGGTAAGGAACTTTGCCTGATGAGGTCGTCTTCTCCAGACGGATAAAATGGACTCTGCTGCCACTCCTGAGGTGATATCTTTTGGCTTTAGCGATTTGTCGGTTCTTTTCCGCCGATAGGAAAATCCCAACTGATTTATATCTGTCTCAAGAAGCCTCTGCCGATCATCGTTAGCCTTCAGGTCACGAAGGTCCACCGGATTTTGGCTGTTGGTGGCAAAGGTGATTTTTCGAACCAGATCTTCATTATGCTCCGGCAGTTGGTAGAGTCGAACCAGAACGCAGGCATCCCAGGGAAGATCAGACTCCTGCATGCTGGTCAGGGTTTTGAAGATGGTAATGCAGGTCTGGCCGCCGTTGATGATCTGCAGGTTCTTCACATGCAGATTTATATCTTCTTTTTGAAGTGAATTGTAATCAAATTTTTCACAGATCAAAGTCAGTCCGTTGTTGAAAAAATAGAAGTTATTCCTCTCGCTGCCCCGGAGAGTGTCTCGCATAGCCTCATTGACCCGGTTTCCCAGCAGCCCGAGATATTGCCGGATATTTCTCTCCAGGAGGCGTTCTCCGTGTCGTTTGATCAGGTCGGCGATCTCAGTCACGGCTATTCTTGCCACCAGCACCCGGGAAAAGCCGATATCTTCAACCAGAAATTTTCCGGAGAGGCGCAGGATATCATCGACCGGCTTTGCGGTCTGCATTATCATGATCAGACGGTCGTGGTTGACATACTCCCAGGTGACCTGATTGCCAAACCTCTCCTGAGCGATGGTCTCCTGGGCAGCTTCGTTCCACATGAGGCCGTTGTTGCAGGCCAGGGCTCGAACCTGGGGGATGTAGCCGTCCCGGATCAGGGAGCGGATCTCCTCTACTTTGAGCCTGAGACGGTGGTTTATATTTTTCAGTTCCAGCGAGGGATCGAAGATATGGCGGATGGCGTTGATGAGCTCTTTGATCCCTTTTTCCGGAAAATTCGAGGCTGCATCGAGATTGCGGCTGTATTTTCCCTGAAAAAGGCTGACTGTGAACTCGCCTTCACGCTCCTGTGAGGTGTAGATGGCATCCACACCAAAGTCTTGTCCTCCTTCGACCAGGCAGTCAAACGCTTCCTCGTCGGACAGATCGAGCAATGTCATCACGCATAGGTGGACGAAGGCCAGAGATTTCAGCCGTTCCTCATCGGCGATCTTGAGCTCTTCTCTGGCTCGATCCCTTATTGCATCGCACACAGAATTGAGCCTCTGGTCGATGATGGCTGCGTTTAGGTCCATGTTCCACTCCCCATATTTTTGGCTCTTCGCTATTACTAGTAGCTAACTTCAGATTACTATGGCATTCTTGTTATTAGTTTAGTCGCTTTGTGCGTCCTTTGTGAGCTTTGTGAGCTTTGTGGTTGAAAGCGTCGCTCGCCACTGGTTATAACCAATAGTTTACGGACTACCACCACCGCAGACACAGAGCGCACGGAGGACTCACAGAGACTCTATTTTTATAATCACCCACTCGATACAGCGAGGGAACCATTCATCCATTCCCAACTCATTCTCTTTTTGCGTTGTCTCGTCTATCGTTTCGTCTAAATAGTAGTCTAAATTAACTCTATTTAGACTTGTTTAGACCAATGGCAAATCGCATTACAGCTTGCCAATTCCGAGAGTTCGCCCGTCAGATCCAGGTCACTTTTTTCGTCTAATTTAAAGATTTGTGACGCGGTTTTAGACTATATTTTTTTAGATTTAAGGCCCACCCCTCGCTTCGTTCTTGCGGGCCGCTCTTTTCTCCTCCAGCGTCAGATGATAATCATTTATCCTGTCGCCCCCAAAACGGTGATACCACGGCGCGCTCTCCACATCCTTGCCCCGGTCCTTGTTCCATTTGATATTGGGCTTGTCTCGCAGCACTCCCGC
>DATLBD010000167.1:0-3140 GCA_035527135.1 Methanothrix sp.
AACAGCAAGCACATCGGAAGAGGTTAGTATCTCGTGAATTCGCTTCTCTTCCTCGTCGAGTTGGCCCCCGATGACCACCTGCCCCTCGCCGTTCTTGAAATCAAGGAACCGGAAGGGCCTGCCTTGCGATCCCCTGCGCCACTGCAGCCACTCCTCAGCGACAAAAGGGCCGGTCGGGCCCTCGTCAATGGTGAGGTGGTAGGTGATGAGAAGCGAATCCCGGTTCTCCCTGTATCCTAGCTCGATCTCGATTGGCCCAGTAGAGCCACGGGTGCGAAGCTCCTTGAACCGACCTCGTTTGTCCCAGGCTTTGCGCAGGCCCATTGAGAAGCATTCGGATAGAAAGGCGAAGACATCGAAGATGGTAGATTTGCCGCTACCGTTGGGACCTAGGAAAACTGTGAATGGGGTGATACCTTTGAGTTCGAGGTCGTGCAAGGCTCTATAATTCTTTACACGCAAGTATTCGATTCGCGGGACCGACTGCCTGCTGCTCTCTGGATTAATCATGGCTTCTTCCACAATGATTTTACACTTATTTAATGGTAACCAGATGCAGATTGAATATTCTTCGCTCAGCAACTGCATTTCGGCAGAAATGGCTACGAGAAAAGAAAATCGAGCGTGTGGCCATCTGCGATTGCATAACGCAAAAGTGACTCCTCCATCCGGTGTGCCATATTTTCGTTTGGGTTTCCAGGTGGACATAAGCAATTTTGAATCTTTTTGCTCAAGACTGCTCAATTTCTCAGAAGCTAGAGCCGTGCTAAATCTTTATTAGGATAGTGGGGATTATAATTATTATGCCTCTAGTCAAAAGAAAGCATAAGCGGTCTGAAATTCAGAATCGCATAAAGCAATTCTTTGGCAAAGTTGAAGAATTACCTTCCCCCGACATACCTGAAGGTGTAGACCCAGTGCGCCTAAGTGAATTGATCGGGAAAAATAATGTGTTTATAAATTCAAGTGAGCCGGTCTCTCAAACAATTATCTTGGACACAATGAAGGCAGAAGGATTTGATCCTACAGAAGTTTATGCAGAGTTAGTTCTAATGAGAAGAGATGGTGAAATTTTCGAACCTAGAAAAGGCGTTTTAAGAATTCCGTGATGAGCCCAGCAATAAATACGTATGACGACCATGCACAGGAAATAATTATTCTGCCCACAGATCAAACCGATAACACTGCCGCTTCAGATAACGTCCCAGATGACATGAATATTGGCGAAGGGGGCCCGGTGCAGGAGTTTCCTGTAGATTGACTGCCCTGCCTATAAACGCTAATATAGAAAAAAAGGTTAGAGAGGCCTATTTCCCCTCTCCGATCTTCTTGTGAAACACCCTTTTCGCCTTGCCCTCCTGGCGAGGCAGGCCGCCTATGGGAAATACATCCCCCTTGGGGCTAAAGCCCAGTGTCTCCTTGAGCGCCTTTTCCACCATGTAGCCCGTGACTCCAGGCCCTGCCTCCACATTGACCCGCACATTGTTGACCCCGTCCACCTCTTCTACGATGATCTGGTAGTTGTTGCCGATGCCGGGGATGCCGAGCAGCGTCTGCTCGATCTGCTTGGGGAAGAAGTTCACGCCCTTGACAATCAGCATGTCGTCCCGCCGACCAGTTATGGGTGCAATCTTCATATGCGTTCTCCCGCACTCACAGGTGTCCCGGGATATGACGTGGGTCAGGTCAGCGGTGCGGAAGCGAATCATAGGCAACGCTTCTCTCGTCAGCGAGGTGAAGACCAGCTCGCCCTCCTCTCCGTCATCCACCGGCTCTCCAGTCTTGGGATCGATGATCTCCAGGATGTATTGGTCCTCCCAGACGTGCAGGCCGTCATGAGCCGTGCAGTCCATGCCCAGCGTGCCCACGCCGCCCGACTCGGTCATGCCGTAGATGTCGAAGACATCGATGTTAAGGCCGTTTGAGATCTTCTTTTTCATGGACTCAGAGAATGCCTCCGCTCCGAAAATGCCGATCTCAAGGTCCGGCAGAGTCTCCTTCTGCTCCTCCAAGATCTCCATGAGCCGCACACCGTAGCTCACAACGCCCGTGAAGACGCGCGTCTTCAGATCCTTGGCCAGGCGTATCTGCCGGGCAGTATTTCCTGGCCCGGCCGGAATGACGAAGAGCCCTGCCGCCCGCGCCCCGTGGTACATGCCAAAGCCACCGTTGAAAAGGCCGAAAAGAGGCGTGATCTGGGTGGCGTCTCCGGGCTTCGCCCCGGCCATGCGGTAGCAGCGGGCCATGCACTCCGCCCATTGCAACAGATCATTCTCTGTGTAGGGCATGACCACCGGCGTTCCCGTGGAGCCGGAGGACATGTGCATCTCCACAATCCGCTGGCGCGGCACGCAGGAAAGCCCCAGAGGGTAGCTCTCCCGCAGGATGTCCTTGTTGGTCATGGGAAGCTTGACTATATCGTCTGCTGTCCGGATGTCCTCGGGCTTTACATTCGCCTCATCAAAGAGCCGCCGGTAGGAGGCATTGGACTCGTAAACGTGTTTGACAACGGCTCGCAGCCGCTTGGACTGCATCTCCAATATGTCCTTTCTGGAAGCGGTTTCCATCAATTTATTGTGAAAATTGTCATTTTTTGTCATGAATAGTTCCTTCCTGCGGCAAAGGCTTTGCGGTTGATGTCTAGAAACTTCTCCCGCACGCATAGCGCAATGGCCTTCTCCCAGGACTCCAGGGGCAGATCCAGACCCTGGGAGATGGTCCCCAGGAGGACGACATTGGCCGCACGGATGTCGCCCAGATCTTTGGCTATTTTTGCGGCATCGATGTAAACCAGTCTGGGAAAGGCCTTGGCCAGCATCTCCTCTGCCACTGCATCTTCCGGATAGTGGGCCGCGCCCGAAGAGACGGTTACGGGCATTATGGCCTGAGAGCTTACAGCGGCGAGTCCGTCTGGCCGGATGTAGTCCGCGTAGCGTAGCGCCTCTACCTTCTCCAAAGCGCCCAGAATGTGGGCCGCATTTCTGGCCACCAGGGGGCTATGCACTTCTCTTCCATAGCGGATCTGAGCCATCACCGAGCCGCCCCGCTGCGCCATGCCGTGCACCTCATTTGTCTTGACATCGTAGCCTTCCAGCATGGCCGCCTGGGCCAGGATCTCGCTGGCCAGCAAAATTCCCTGG
>DATLBD010000168.1:0-8931 GCA_035527135.1 Methanothrix sp.
TAAATTATTAACTTAATACTATCTATAACAAAATGTGCAGTTCTAAGAATATTAATGAAAAAGTTCTAATAGAAAAAGGTTACTATGGCAAAATTATGAGGGCTTGCTTGCTATTAGCGCTTATACCAATTCTCGTCCTAGGATGTGCAAATGCCTCCAAGATAACTGTGGGGCCAAAGGATGCGGCCTATCCGCAAATTCAACAGGCAATAGACAATTCCACAGAGGGAGATATCATTGAAGTGCAAAGTGGAGTTTATCGCGAGAACGTTCATATCTATAGAACTCTTACTCTGCTAGGCATTGATAGCGGAAACGGGCTTCCAGTTGTGGATGCAGGAGGTTCGGGAAGCGTAATCAGCGTATTTTCCAACAACACAGTCATTAAGAACTTTAACTTAACGGGTTCGGGCGGTTGTGGATGCGGCAATGCCGGGATAATGGTTGATTCTAGCAACAATATTATCGAAGGCAATATAATTTATAAAAATAAGTACGGTATTTATATTAGATCTGGTAATGAAAATAACACGTTTATTTCTAACGACTTGCTGGAGAACGATATAACTGCAAGCGATAGTGGCAGCAATAATCGATGGAACGGGAGCGTGAATGCTAAAGGATTGGGCATCCTCCTGGAGCTAATAATCGGTCCTCGGGTTTTAGGAAACCACTACAGCGATTATGATGAGGAGAAGGAAGGCTGTTATGATGCCAACCAGGATAAAATCTGCGACAAGTCCAGGAAGATTGGAAGCGGTTTTGATATGGATAATTATCCTTCCGTTTCCTCTATGAATTGATGCTAATTGGGCCGGCCCCAAGATGTTTGCGGACGGGATAACCTTAAATCGGTGCAGGATAAAAAATCTCATCTTCATGCCCGCCTGAATAAGGAATTGACCATATAGCGCTTAGGTGTAGCAGGTTTAGATGTAGCAGGATGGAATAGAGATGCAGTTCACTATTGAGCCGGTCAGAAAGGAGGATGGAAAGGCGATAATCGATATCTTCAACCACTACGTGGAGAACAGCTTCGCCGCCTATCCAGAAGATCCGGTGCCTTACGAGTTCTTCGATTTCTTCTTGAACATGTCCGAGGGCTATCCTTTCCTGGTAGCCAGGGACGACGAGGCAAATGTGATGGGCTTTGCCATGCTCCGCCCACATAGCCCCATGCCCGTCTTTTCCAGGACTGCAGAGACAACTTGTTTCATTGCCCCGGAGCGCACGGGAAAGGGAATGGGAAAAGCAATGCAAGAGCGACTCCTGCGTGAGGCCAAAGAGATGGGCATCTCTTCCATCCTGGCTGGCATCTCCTCCCTCAACTCAGCAAGCCTGGCCTTTCACAAGAAGCGCGGCTTTCAGGAATGCGGCCGCTTGCTGAAGATTGGCCGAAAATGGGGCCAGGACTTCGATGTGGTCTGGATGCAGAAAATGATCTGAAACCGGGATAATATCGAATCATCCTGGCGTCGTTTTCATATTCTATTGATGCCCTTTCCATAGAAATGTTCGATTTGACTGATTGCAGCGCAGGCAAGTGGCCGTCCGTCCACGCTTCCATCGAGTTTTCCGGCGTGCAAACTCCGGAGGACTCGGCAAGAAAAGGCCGGTTCTGCCAGGAGATTTGCAGTCTCTTCGACAGACTGCAAGAGGGATTCGCTCGCCTGGATGCGGCTGAGAAAGCGAAATGCGGTTTTAGCGGGATGGCAGTTGAGATATTCCTCAAGATTGATATGGAAAATAAGGAAGTCGTACTCGATAAACTGTTTAAATATTGCGACATGCATTTTCATTTATTCACTGAGCTACTGGAAATCCTGCAGCGCCATTTTCCAGACTGCGATCTGGTAGTTCCCTCCTTGCAGGGATACGAGCTGGCCCGGGAGATACGGCGATTTCTCGGGGTGCCTCAAGTGGAATGCGTCTTCCTGAAGGGTGACATTGAGGAGAGACTGCTCATGTGCGACGCTCTTCAAAGGGTGAGCTTCGATGGAATCTTAGAGGATACAGACAGGCACTACGCGGAGCGAGGCGGCATGGATAAGAAGAGACAGGAACTGGGGCCAGGCTGGGAGATTTCCATGTACAGGCAGGGAGTGGAAGGCGAGGAGGAGGTCTTGTGGATGCAAGTGAGAATTGCATTGTCTAGATAAATATCGCACATTTCCCGTTCATATCTTAAACCCCATCTCTCCAGAAACTTTCCTCATCAGCTCCCCTGCCCTCTCCATCTGCTCCTCGCTTCCGCTCAAGGCCAGCCAGACAGCTCCCTCTGCACCGCCTACCCCGCCTGCGGCCACAATCTCCGCCTCGGCGCCGGTAAGGTGCCGTATGGCATCGATCTCGGTGAAGACCTCTCCCGGCACGGGCAGCAGCCGAAAGCCGCTGCTGCCCGGCGCGTTCATCCGGAGGGCCAGCTCCATCAGATCGCCATGGACGCGCTTTTCCAGGCCCACGGGCAGGATGAGCCGCACCCTGCGGCCCACGACCGCCTGCAGAGCCGCGATAGTCGTCCCTCCCTGCGGGTGGCCGATGAGCACAGCCACTTGCTTTCGGGTCAGGTCCAGGGCATTGGCCCCTTTTAAAATGACATCGCCCACTCTCAGGCTGTCCGCAACGTCGAAGATAGTCTTGCCTTTTTGCCAGATGCCGTTTACTATCACTATATCGCCGGGAAAAACGCTCTCATCAGGCAGCCTTCCCGCCTCGGTGGTCCTTCCCGGCGGCAAGACAACGCCGCGGAAGAATCGTTTTTTAGAAAAGCTCTCCGCCTGGCCGAGGCCCTTCAGGATTTCCTCGGCTACGTAGCCATTGGTGGTGCCTGCGACAATAACCAGGGTGCCCGAACGAAGTGTCGCGTTGACTGCCGGGTGGGCCGCCAGGGCTTTGCCTATCAAGCGCTTTGCCGCTGCGGTGGTGAGTACGAACTGCATCATGTCATTAGCGAAGATTTTTTGATAAAGATAAACCCAATGGTGAAATATGGAAAGGGATGTCCTGGCGGCCGTGCGGCAAGAGCTGCAGCAAAATGCAGACGAGAAGACCCGCGAGAGTTCTCAGCGCTTCTTCAAGGAGGCCGTCAAGTTATACGGTGTGAAAAGCGCCATTGTCAAGAAAATAGCTACAAAATACTTTCGGGAGATAAAAGACCGAGACAAAAAAGAGATCTACTCTCTATGCGAAAATCTCCTGCAGGCAGATTATGGGGAAGAGGCTTTCGTCGCCTTTGAGTGGGCCTACTCTTTGCGGCGCAAGTATGTTCCCGAGGACTTTGCCGTATTCGAGAGATGGGTGGATCAGTATGTGGACAACTGGGCCAAGTGCGACACCCTCTGTAACCACACCCTGGGCAGCTTCGTTGAGATGTATCCTGAGTTTATCGGAAATCTGCGAAGCTGGGCCCGCTCTGAGAACAGGTGGCTGCGGCGCGCATCGGCAGTGACGCTTATACTTCCCGCCCGGAAGGGTTTGTTCTTAAATGAGATCTTTGAGATCTCGGACATTCTCCTCATGGACAGGGATGACATGGTGCAGAAGGGCTACGGCTGGATGCTCAAGGAGGCGAGCAAAAAACACCAGGTGGAGGTCTTCGACTACGTAATGAGATGGAAGGCAAAGATGCCGAGGACAGCGCTGAGGTATGCTATCGAGAAGATGCCGGTGGAGATGAGACGAAAAGCGATGGAGATGTAGTCGATCCTGCCATCACAGCCAGCTTGCATATGGTTAGGCTTGGATAATCGCCTTTTCGACAAAGCATTAGCCTGCAGGTGGCAGAAGTCATGAAAGATTCATTTTTATCGATATGCTTTGCTGCGATTCCTGATTCGCAATACCAATACTCCGCCCTGTTTCTTGGAATAAACCACCCGGTATTCTCCTATGCGCAGTTTGAACAGCCCTTTGAACTGCCCTGTGAGCGCCTCTCCGCCGTCCGGATTACAGGATAATGTTTCTTCCAGCTCTTTGATTACCCTCTTGGCTACAGCCTTGTCCAGATTCTTCAAATCATGGGCTACAGATGATTTGTACTCAATCCTGCAGGCCAATTAATTCCCTCATCTCTTCGCTAGATACCACTTTGTCGTTCTTGTCGTTCAAACGCTCTTGGGCAATCAGGTAATCTGAATAATCCTCCAGATATGCTTGCAATGCTTTCTTGATGATATACGCCTTGGAGCGATCTATGGTTTCAGAGAGGCTCTTCAGGCTATCTGCCATGTCGTCTGGAAGCCGAATCGATACAGAAATGGAAATTTCAATCACCTTGTATTACAAGGAATTACAAGTATATCAATGTATTCGCATTTTCCATACCACATAATACGTCGCACCGTACCTATCAGCGGTACGCTCTGGAGAAGATGCCGGTGGAGATGAGGAAAGAGGCGATGGCAAGATAAAGGGATGGAGGAGATGAAATACGCGGAGATAATGGAAAGGTGAGATATCACCCTATAGAGAACTCTCAACCGTCATCTGATCTTCAAGCTCGCCATTGTCGCAATCCAGGAAACAGCCAAACAGCTTGTGGATGCATATTATGATTGAAAATTCGCCAGCAGGTCCAAGAAGAAAACCCTTGCCGAGAGGGTTGATCAAATCCAAGCTGAATCTAACCGTGATCCAACGGCTCCTGTTATATGGAGGCCTCGATGCTACTAATTCGAGATGCAACGAGCCGACCCTCAAGCTGAAATGATAGGATGAAAAACTTGAGAAGTAGAGCAAAATAAGATAACAAAGAGCCTCAGCTCTTGCTTATTTTATGGGCAGATCTTTTCTATAGCCACTTCGCCCTCAACACCCATCACAATGGAGAATATCCACTCACTGAGCTTGGCGCAATGCTCAGGAATGCACTCCTCAATGCAGCCCGCGCAGGGCTCGAAAGCATCAAGCGCCAGCAGTGGATCAAAACGCCTGCTGCGAGACTTCTCAGCGCAATTGAGCCGATAGGTTCTGATGCCATCCACCGACTCCACCTCTCTGGTGATGAGATTATCTTTGAGGAGCTTGGCCACGATACGGGAGCATTTCCGAGAATCGATCTTCAAAACCTTCCATAGATCGCTCTGCAAGACTCCTTCCGGATGTAACTTTATATACACCAGCGCCTCCTCAGCAGACATTTCCGACCTCGCTATCCATAATTATTCAATCGGACTTATAAGAATAATGTTGTTGCCGCGCAGGATAACCGATCCTAATGAGCGAGTCTTCTCGCCGCCGACCAGCTCCATGGTTTCCAGTAGGTGAAGGTTCAAGTATTCATCCACACTGT
This sequence comes from Methanothrix sp., assembly GCA_035527135.1. Classification (GTDB taxonomy): domain Archaea; phylum Halobacteriota; class Methanosarcinia; order Methanotrichales; family Methanotrichaceae; genus Methanothrix. The sequence goes on from DATLBD010000168.1 coordinate 5,291, forward strand.
TGAGAACCCCTTCCAGGACATAGCGCGGTGAGCCCTTCATCTCCACCTGAATCTTACTGCCGACTAGACTTTGTACCTTTTTAGTTGGGAACATATACTAGACTCCTTGGAAATTTGCATGAACAATATTGCATTGCTGAATGATTTATCAATTTACGCGAATAAAATTTGAGCGTAATTCTCAGGCGGATACCACGCCTTTTACGCCCTTTACACTTTTCATGAGTTCTTTCTCGATGAAATTTTTTAGCGTCATCTGTGAGAAGGGACAACCTGCGCAGTGCCCTTGCAGCTTTACCTTGACAATTCCATCTACTATATCGACGAGTTCGACATCTCCACCATCTACGCGAAGGCCTGCCCTGATCTTTTCCAGAGCGAACTCGACGTCATCCTTAAGGTTTTCCATGAATATTTCAGTCCCCTTTCACCTTTATAGATGTAACTTTGTGCCCAATGATCGTGTACCTTATCCCTTTTAAAGCTTCCTCGAGCTGCTTGATGAGCTTTTCGCACTTATCGGAACCGACGACGGTGTTAACCATGACTCCAGGCTCTGAGTGGTCCCGGATCGCTTTCAAGGCTAAATCTGGCTCCTCGCTCAGCCGGAAAGTCTTCCAAGTATTCGGCGCCATTCCCTGATACTCCACAAGGTAAAAGCCGGAAATGCCAAGCTCCGTTAAGGTATTTATAACCCGAACCAGATGCTCGTGATCCACAAAAATCTTGACCATCGTCTTCATAGAATTCCCCTACACATATATCGAACATCGGACCTTAAATAACTTCGCGATTATCCAGATATTTTTTTATCCTACCCCGGCTAAGCAGGCCTTACTATGGCCATGAGAGATATCAGAGATGTACTAAAGAGCAAGGGAATCAGCGAAGACGAGATCGTCTCTTCGGCAATGCAGCTTTACTTCCCCCATCCGGGGGTGGAGACGCGCGAGAAGGCAGAGGCTGTTTTTCGGCAGGAGATGGCTCTCGCGTTATCTGATCCCAACCTGGCGCTTCTCATTTACGCCGGTGTCCTGCTAGAGTCGGAGGGTGAAAGATGCAATCTCCCAAATCTGCTACCATCCGACTATGAGAACGATCTTACCTGTCTGATCGCTGATGAGGTCTTGGGACTTGCCATTGCCAAGTATGTGGGCGGCTACAAAGGGCTTTTCGATTACGTTCGCTACGACAAGGCCAAGCCAGGGATTCTCTCTCGCCTGGGCCCCTTCATGGATGATGTGGTGGCCGGGCTCATCGGTGGCGTGTCTGCTAATATGTATACCCGGGCGGCGCAGCTTGCCGAAAGGAGCTGCCATTGAAAGACCTGCTCTTTGCTCTTAAGTCGGGATTCGGCTGGCTGTCCACCATACCGGTAGGCATCTCCATGGAGGGCATCGAGGCCCTGATGAAGCATGTTTACGTCTTTCCTCTGGTGGGCCTGACCCTGGGCGCGATTTTGGGGGTAGCGGCCTATATCGCGGGGCAGGCTCTGCCCGCCAATCTGGTGGCCATGGTGGCGATAGTTGCCATCTACAAGCTCTGCGGCATAAATCATATCGACGGCCTGGCTGACTTCGGGGATGGAGTGATAGCCCACGGCACTCGTGAGAAAAAAGTACAGGCTATGAAGGATGTCTCCCTGGGCACGGGCGGAGGCGTTTTCATCGCCATAATCCTGCTGGCCGCCTTTGCGGTTATCTCAGACATCCCTCAAAAGCTCCTGCCCTTGGCGCTTCTGGTGGCAGAGGTCTCGGCGAAAGAGGCCATGATTTGCTTTGCCGCTTTCTCCATCTCGCTGCAGAAGGGTTTTGGCCAGATCATGATTGAACGGACGAGTGCAAAGCAGTTTCTCATCGGCCTGGTAATATCCGCGGTCCTGTGCGCAGCAGCTTTAGGCCCCCTGGGACTGGCCGCCCTTTTTGCCGCTCAGGCGGCCGCCCTTTACATGATTCTTGTGGCCAAGAGGAACTTCGGCGGGGCCACGGGCGACGGGATAGGCGCGACCAATGAGGTGGCAAGAGTGGTGGCCCTGGCGACGGCTCTGACTTTAGGGGGTGTTCTTCCCTGGATGCTCTGGTGATGGCCGGAGGTCGCGGCTCGCGACTGAAGATGGGCGAAAAGCCGCTGGTAACTCTGTTTGGCAGGCCGCTTATCGATTATGTAGCCCTGGCTTTGGAGGACAGCTTCGTGGACAGGATCTTTGTGGCCACCACTGACAATGTGCCCCAGACCCGAAAGTGGGCCCTGGAGAGGGGGCTTTCCGTTGTGGAAACCGGGGGCTATGGCTATGTGGCTGACATGATTGAGGCCGTGAAGAAGGCAGAGGTTAAAGATCCCATAATGATCATCATGGCTGACCTGCCCCTGGTCACATCCGATCTGATCGATGAGATCGTAGAGGTTTATGAGGGGCGGCCCGAGCCAGCACTCTCCACTCACACACCCCTCGATCTGCACAGCCGTCTGGGCCGGAGGCCCGATTCCCTCTTCAACTATCAGGGCCGGCTCATTGTTCCGGCAGGCATAAATGTACTGGATGGCTCCGAGATAGAAAAGGAGCAAGAGGACTTTCACCTGATATTGGAGAGAATTGAGCTGGCGGTGAATGTGAATGTGATAGGGGACCTCATGCTCTGCGAGAAGATAATTCAAGGTGATTTCCTTTGAACAACTCCATAACCATAAACGGCGAGAAATTCTCAGCCGATGACCTGATGTTGCTTACCGGAGAGGATGAGATCAAACAGCCCGATCAGACAAAGGGCTACATCCTGCTCATGGCCAGGGCCCTTCGAAATCCCATGAGGCTTCCCTGGCTGATCAAGGATATCTTCAACCTCTGCATTCAAGAGGAGGACCAGAGGGACATGAGGCTCTGTCTGATCCGGGTACAGGTGGATTCGGAGCTAAAGATGAACCAGGATATCCAGAGGTATCAGCAGAGGCGCTACGTGGGCCAGGTAATCGAGATATTGCTCTTCAATGAGCTCTTGCTCGCGCCGCGCGAGCCGGTGGAAGAGGGGGATCTGGAGTAGGGCTCAAAATCCTTTTTTTTTATTATGCGTTCATCGATTTTAAAACCAGCATATTTTGAGCGATTCTGAGCTGAAAAACTTACTCTGGCTTACAGATGGCAATATAATCAGGTGCGAAAAAAAAGCAAATCGTAGGCTTGACCGTGCACTATGTTAGCAAGAGAAAAGGCAGGCAGGTATAGGAACTCCTGTGCAGGTATATGAGTTGATCAATGCAGGCAAACCAGTCGTATCGCGTCGTATCTCAACCATTTTCGCCATTTTGGAGCGATGCCCTTCTATTATGATTGAGAATTAGCCAGCTGGTCCAAGAAGAAAAACGGTTCCTCGCTATTTCAAGTGGGTATGACAGGAGGTAAAAATCCACCCGGATGCCAAACCAGCCTATCCGGACTGGATGCTTAGCTATCCAGCTTGCTGATTTCTTGATCCCTGCCCCGGATTTCATTTCATGGTAACTTGAAATAAGGCATTATTTCCCCCACCCAGTATTCCGATCCCATCGACATATAGTTTATCATCCTTTCTCGACCTTCCCTTCCAGTTCCTCGATCAAATCCATATATTCATTTACCAATGCGATACCAAGCCCTGTGGCAAAGG
>DATLBD010000169.1:0-6175 GCA_035527135.1 Methanothrix sp.
AGCAGTATCGTCCCGGCATTATCCGTGGGGATCTTTTTCACCAGCTCTAAAAAGAATGGCATGATGACCATCACGCCTGTCATCGCCATCTGGATCAGCATTACGTTAACGTTCTGGAGCGAATACGCACGGTTGGCAAAATGGGTGATGTTGACCAGCGGCTCGTTTGCCCGGCGTTCCTGGACAACAAAGAGGATCCAGAAGATCACGGATATAGCAAGGGCAGCCATGCCGATATACGGTTTGTTACCCTGGACCGATGTCAGACCGACAATAAGCGAGCCCAGTGCCACAAAGATCAGCAGGACACCCGAGATATCGATCTTTGCTTTGGGGTTTAACGGGGCCCGGCGTGGGAGGATGCGCATGCCAAGAAGGATCGCAAATACACCAACTGGCAGGTTCACAAAGAAGATGTACTGCCAGCTGAAGGCACTGGTAAGGAATCCACCGACAACCGGCCCGAGTGCTGCCCCTAGCATCAAGAACATGGCAACAATCCCCAGTGCCTGCCCCCGGAGGGAGCTGGACAAGTATGAAGTGATCATGACGGCCCCCAGCGCCGAGATGACTGCCCCACCTACTGCCTGGATCATCCTGGACATGATGAGCGTGTCAATAGTAGAGGACAGCCCGCATAAAAGGGATCCGGCTGTAAAGAGCGCAAAACCCCCAAGAAAAATATTCCGATATCCCTTCATATCTCCGAGACGCGATGCCGCGAGCAGGAGACTCACGAGGATGATAAGGTAGGCGTTGAGCACCCATGATGCCATCACCGTGGACACGTTAAGGGATTTTGCAATGTTGGGGAGCGCAATATTCACAATCGTCCCATCAAGACCGGCCATAAACGAGCCGAGGGCTATCACGATTACGATCATCAAATCCTTCGGGGACATTTTCTGGGTGGCGGATGTTTCACTCATGATATCATCACCTGATCAGAGGGAATTTGGGAAATTGCAATTTTTTCCATAAGAATGCTGGCGAGACATAGCCTTGTCGCCAACCGTGGGGAGAGCTACCCCCTTAAGGGCATAATTCGAGATAATGCGAACCATAAGAATTCCACAATAAAAACACCAAATGGCACTTTTGCCCCGCAGCAAATCTGCGGGGATGTGCCTTTTTGACTGATCTTAAAGCGTAACTTTTACATCTTGGCCGGCAAAGGCCTCATTGAGATGCTCTTCCTGCTCCTTGGAGAGAGATGTCTTCAATACCTTAACGTTCTTGTACTTCTTCAGCTCGTCCATCACTTTGTCAGGAGTGGACTCTCTCACCAGCATGAACAATGCTGAGTTTCCCGGCTGAATGGTATTTCCGACCTCTTTGATGAATTGTTCGTCCATACCCACATTTGTATACTTCCCAGCAATGGCTCCTGCTGCTGCACCGATAACCAATCCGAATATCGGTACAAGGAAGATGAGTCCTATTAGAAGTCCCCAGAAGGCTCCGCCCAAAGCTCCTGCTCCCACCAGGTCGGCTTCTTGATTCACCTTAACCTTTCCTTCTTTGTTTCTAACAACAACCGCAGCATCTTCCAATCCTATCAGATGCTCCTTTTGAAGCTTAAGCAGGTCACCTCTCATCTGCCCGGCACCAGCCTCGTTGTCGAAGGCCAATACAACCAAATCGCTCATATTTCCAAAAACTCCACAATAACTTAATTTACCTCACTTATAGACTTTTCTGCATAGTTCATTAAGTTAGTTCACATAATTTGGTTTTAATATGTGGTGGGCCTTGGGGGCTGTAAGGATTAATAAAATAACTCATGTTATATTTGGAATCTGGTGTCCCGACCACGACCGGCTGATTGGGGCTGAATGTGGAGCATAGCTGAGGAAGTGCAAGCCCAAGAATGGGTGCCTGATTCGATGAGTGCCAATTTTGTACCCTTCTCTGCATCGCCGCCTAGGAGGGTATGGGTGCGGGCATCTTTTCGGCAGGGGAGCTTTCCGTGGTGCGCGTGGCCGGCATACCTCAGGAACAAGATCCTCTACAACGGCAACTCCAAGAGCGAGAAGGATCACGAGATGGCTCTCCTGGCGGGTGTAAGAATGTCTGTGGCCTCCTCGCGAGGAGCTGGAGCATCTCGCCAGGGCGGCCCCATGCACCGGGCTGAGTGGTAGAAGATCCTCATTCCGGACCAATCTCAAGGCAAGGCATGGAGCTCCTAGACTCTGCTCTATTGCAATCTGAAGACGCGATTGACTTGCTGGCACAATCGATTGCCGCCTTCTGGACCATTCTTTCCTCCTATTAGGTCGGCAAAGCAGAAATAGTGATTTTAGCCTTTGACATTAAAAATGGCCGTTGCCCTCTTGTTTTCGCTGCTAAAGCTCCGACCTCGGAAAATTAGGAGTAGGATACCCGGCCCGTCTTTTGCGATGTAGTCCTACTCTTGCTTCGCTGGATTGTTAGATATATAGGACTCCGTAGTTGCCCTCTTAAAGGCTAACGATTCTCGCCTACCTAAAAGAGATGCAATCAGTTGACTTAGCATCTCTGCTTTTGTTTCTCCCTCTAAATCTTGCACAATATTGAATGATAGCAATATGTTCTGGACATCAAGAAGGTTATTGTGATACTCTTTCAACTCCCTAATGGTTTTGTTATAAAGATAAAAGAAGACCCCTGCTATAACTTCTATAATAATACCTGAAGCAGTTGAAAGATATGCAAGATTATTAGTAAGGTTGTTTTTATCATAAAAACCCAACCAAATTCCCCACATAATCAAACCAAATCCAAATATTCCTGATACAATCGAAATCAGAAAGCTTTTTTGGGTATGGTCCTTAATAAGGACATAATATGCCTGAAGGTATTGTATATTGAATCCGACAAGCTCTTTGAAAAATCCTTTAGTGATGGCTGCAGCGGTGGGATCTGCAACTAGTTTCATCTCTTTTTCGGTCAAGGCTAAGATATCGATGTTCAAAGTTTGAATTTTCTCCCATGTGTGGTGGATAACAAATGGGGTAATAATTGGAGAAAAGAATGATATTATAAATACCAAAAATGAAGAATCAGATTGATCCACGGGATATCTCATCGGGCTTTTTAAAACATAATATAAAAATATAATTAATATAACTTCTAAAATCATTAATAATGTAAATATATAATAAGTCTTTTTACGATCAAAACGTAACTTTGCCATTTGAACGTGAATTTCTTCCAATGTGGGATCAAATAGGGGTTGGATTGTCATGTTATTATCTCGTTCGTTTATCTATGAAAGTATTATAAATATTAGTAGGTTGGTCTCGGTTTTAGTTTGTATGGGGAAAATTTTAATAATATTATTTCTAGACTTATTTATCCCGTGACTCCGTCTCAGGAAGGCCTACTAAAACAGGCATTGTATCTTCAAGATCCTTAATATATCATATCTATAGAATTCTGCAATGTAGAAAAGCAGCTTGACATACATCTAGATTTTCGGCAGTCAAACGATTTGAATGCGCAACATGCTAAACATCGAACAATCGCATTCATTACACAAAGAATAGAGTATGGCGTCACCTAAAATTTTCTCCAATTCAAAATATATATTCATGCCCGTGTGCCGCGAACAGAATGCCAGAAATGCGGTTCCCTCGAATTGATTGATGTTCCCTGGGCTCCAGGGAGGCGAGACTGGTGAGGGGGGGGGCGGATTTTAGTGAGTGCCAATTTTGTTGGCATCATGTTTTTCTCTTTTGCATAGAAACGATTTAGTAATTCTTGAGCGATCTACCAACCATGTTCGGACCTAAATCTCATCTTACCTCTCGCAACAATCACCTCTTTCTCGAAGACGTGGACTGCGTTGCTCTCGCTCGCGAGCAGGGCACGCCTCTTTATGTAACCTCCGAAAAGAGACTTCGCGAGAACATTCGCGCCTATCACAGCGCCTTTCCCGATGCGGACAAATACTTCGCCGTAAAGGCCAATGGAAACCTCACCCTTCTGCGCATTGCTGCCCAGGAAGGTATGGGCGCGGACATCTTTTCGGCAGGGGAGCTTTCCGTGGTGCGCATGGCCGGCATACCCCAGGACAAGATCCTCTACAACGGCAACTCCAAGAGCGAGAAGGACCACGAGATGGCGATGCTGGCGGGCGTGAGAATGTCTGTAGACTCTCGCGAGGAGCTGGAGCATCTCGCCCGGACCGCCCAGAAGATAGGAAGAGAGGCGGAGATTATCTTCCGGGTCAATCCCGATGTCTCTGCACAGACCCATCCCAAGATCGCCACGGGCCTGCGCACCTCTAAGTTCGGAATTCCTGCGGAGCAGGTGGCCGAGACTTACAAGAGGGCCGCAGGGCTGCCGGGCATCAGGCCGGTGGGACTGCACTGCCACATCGGCTCGCAGATCCTGGACACGGCTCCCTTCGCCGAGGCGGCGACAAAGATGATGGACATCGTTGCGGCGGTTGTAGCTGCGGGCGGTGAGGTGGAGAGGATCGACCTGGGCGGGGGCCTGGGCATTCAGTATCATCCCGACCTGCCTGCGCCCACTCCCGCTGACCTGGCGGCAGCAGTGCTGCCTATTTTTCAGAGCCGCTGCCGGGAGCTTGGCATCGCTCCTAAGCTCATCTTAGAGCCGGGCCGAAGCATTGTGGCCGATACGACGGTCATGCTCACGGCTGTGAACGTGGTCAAGAAGGCACATGTTAATTTCGTGGCTGTGGATGCCGGCTTCACAGTTTTAGCCCGGCCCATGCTCTACGACTCTTACCATCACGTGGTAGTGGCCAATAAAGCGGCAAAAGCCGCACAGGAGACCTACACCGTGGTAGGGCCCATCTGCGAGACCGGCGATGTGCTGGCTAAAGACCGGGCACTGCCTGCTCTTGAGAGGGCGGATGTGCTGGCCTTCCTGGATGCCGGAGCCTACGGCTTTTCCATGGCCTCCCAGTACAATGGCCAGCCCAGACCGGCTGAGGTGCTGGTATCCGGGGATAATGCTGAAGTGATCCGTCGTGCCGAGGATGCGAGCGTCCTTCTAGCCGGGCAGAGGATCTTGCCGCGGCTCATGTGGTAGGGGTCTTAAGAATGGCAGGCGAGAAGGAGAGTGGACCGGAAGGCGGGCCTGTGGGCAGGCAAGAGGGGGCGCGAAAGGATGCCCTGGATGAGGTGCAAAGCCAGCTTCAGTCTCTAAAGCAGGGCGAGTTCTCGGAGAAGATCGGCAAAGTCTCCGTTTATGTGCAGTCCTCGGCGAAAGCCCGGGATGCAAAATCACTGAACAATTTCATTCGCTTCGCCCGTCTCAACTTAGACGCCGCCCTGGTGCAGGCCCTGGAGGCCCTGGTCTGGCGGCCCAAGAATTCCACCAAAACCCACGAGCAGAAGAAGGCGACAGCGCTTCAGAAGACCTTCGACCGGCTGGACAGCCCCGCTAAGGCTATGCTGGAGCATTTTCAGAGCAGCTCCGATCCGCTAAACAAGTATCTGGTGGCTGGGCCCTGGGGGCATGAATACCTAAAAAAGAGGGGTATCGATCTGGAGGATTACGATCGAGAGCTGTGCCAGATGCTGGGCTGCGAGGAGACGGCAGCAGGTAGTATTGTAAGGAACTACGCAAGACTGAACCGGTCGATTGAGATGCTACAAATCCAGGTGCAAAAGGCACCGGATAAACAAAAACCTCTGCCTTGAATACCTTCAGATATTAGCTGCTGCAAAAGATATTATATTCCATAAGCAGATTGATTGAATGACTTGGAGGTGATGTGGCTGCTGGAGATAGAAGGTCTGTCGGTCAGCATCGGCAGTAAGCAGGTTCTAAAGGACTTCAACCTTAGAATTAATCGTGGCGAGACCCATGCTCTATTTGGGCCCAATGGAACGGGCAAAACAACTCTCTTGAATGTCATCGCGGGAATTCCCAGGTATACCATTGATGGGGGGAGCATTGTATTCAAGGGAGAGGATATCACGCAAATGTCCATGGACGAAAGGGCACGCCTGGGCATAGGCATGGCTTTTCAGCGTCCTCCGGCCATCCGTGGCCTGAGGCTTAAGGACCTCATCAAGATCATCAATCCCAAGGCTGATGCGCCGACCATACTGAGGAAGATGGACTTTGAAGCCTTTGCGGAGAGGGATGTCAATCGCGGCTTTTCCGGGGGTGAGGTAAAGCGCTCCGAGATGGTTCAGCTCTTAGCACAGCAGCC
>DATLBD010000170.1:0-11556 GCA_035527135.1 Methanothrix sp.
GGATGCTCGGCTGTTTCTGCCTCTTCTATATCCACGAGTCCCCATTATGATCTGACTGCCATCTCCCCAAGTACCATCCCCTCTCGCGGAATTGGCAAAGAGGCTGCCATCTCCAACATCAAGAACGTCCTGGGGCAGGGCAAAGCCATCTGGTTTGCCTTCTTTTTGCCGGACAGTAGTGCCTGGAATAGCTTCTATAGCTTCTGGGGTGCTCAGCCGGAAAGCGTCGTATGGCAGCCGGACTTTGCTGCAGGAAGGTCATATAACTACCAGAGTGGTGGCGGGCATGCCGTTCTCTGCGTGGGTTACGATGATACCGATCCCAATAATCGCTACTGGATCATGCTCAATAGCTGGGGCGATACAACAGGGCGACCGGCTGGCCTATTCCGTGTGAACATGGACATGAATTACGATTGTGCATATGGTGGTCTTGGATATGCCTTCTACTGGATGACGCTCGATATGAGCTACTCCGAGAGCGAAAACAATCCGCCGCAAACTCCTTCTTTGCCCCAGGGCCCCGTGCAGGGTTCCGCCCGCAATTCCTTAATCTACACCGCCACAACTGTCGATCCCGAGGGTGATCCTGTCCGGTTCACCTTCAACTGGGGAGACAGCTCCACCTCGCAGACCGGGCTCGTCAGCTCCGGCCGGGGGACAGCCGCTCACATCTGGAGCCAGGCAGGAACCTATCAGGTGGCGGCAAAAGCCACAGACAGCAAAGGAGACTCTTCTGCTTGGTCAGATAATCTTGCGGTCACTATTGCTGCTTCCAACCAGCTGCCTTTGCGGCCTACCACTCCTCAAGGCCCCGCTGCCGGCGATATCGAGCAATCTTATAGCTACTCTGCCTCGGCGACTGATCCGGACGGAGATGATGTACAGCTTACCTTCGACTGGGGTGATGCGAGCAATTCGGTGACCGAATTCGTAAAATCTTCAGAAGTTATCGCTGCATCTCACACCTGGTCACGATCTGGAACTTACTATATCAGGGCCAAGGCCACAGACAGAAGTAGCGGGCAGTCCTCTTGGTCCTCATATAGCAGGATTACAATATCCGGTACCGCCAACCGTCCTCCTGGAAAGCCCACATCCCCAGGAGGTGTTGGAAGTGGCGTTGCAGGCAAGAGCTATTCATTCACAGGATATGCCCGCGATCCCAATCGAGATCAGATCTTTTATACCTTTGACTGGGGAGACGACAGTACCACGCAGTCCGACCTGGTAAATTCGGGAAGATCGGTGCGCGTGTCGCATACCTGGAGTCTTGCCGGAACCTATCTGGTCCGGGTCATGGCCACAGACAGCAAGGGCGGGCAATCCCCGTGGTCCTCATATCGCAAGGTAACAATATCCGATACCACCAACACCCCCCCCGGAAAGCCCTACCCTCCTGCGGGTGTTAGAAGTGGCTTTGTGGGCAAGAGCTATTCCTTCTCAGGATATGCTAGCGATTCCAATAAAGACCAGATCTTCTATACCTTTGACTGGGGCGATGACAGTACCACGCAAACCGACCTGGTAAATTCGAGAAGATCGGCGCGCGTGTCGCACACCTGGAGCCTTGCCGGAACCTATCTGGTCCGGGTCATGGCCACAGACAGCAAGGGCGGGCAGTCCCCATGGTCTTCATATCGCAAGGTCACAATATCTGATACAACCAACATCCCCCCTAGAAAGCCCTACCCTCCAGCGGGTACTAGAAGTGGCTTTGTGGGCAAGAGCTATTCCTTCACAGGATATGCTAGCGATTCTAATAAAGATCAGATCTTCTATACCTTCGACTGGGGTGACGGCGATACCACGCAAACCGATCTGGTAAATTCGAGAAGATCGGCGCGCGTGTCGCACACCTGGGGCCTTGCCGGAACCTATCTGATCCGGGTCATGGCTACAGACAGCAATGGGGCTGCATCTCTCTGGTCCTTCTCTAAAAGGGTGATAATTAAGGAACCCATCCAATCAATGGCTCCTGTAGCTGCAAAAGGAACAAACGCGAAATCCGAAAAAAAGTCCTGCCCTTGCCAGGAAAAATCGAACCGATGAGCCGGGTTTAAAAAATTTGGGTATGATGAAGGCGGAAGCGGGGCGCCTGGCTTCCCTCTTCTCATGCCACTCGAATCCTTTTTCCAGCAGTTTTCCAGCAATTATTTCTGCGCAAAAGGCCTAGCATACTCCTTTTTGCAGATCCCTGACCAGCTCCTCGGCTCTCTTCCCCACGATCACAGGATCCACAGGAACGCGGGCCACGCCCGTCTCTATGGCGGCGCGAGCGACGGCTGCGGCGACGGCGGGAACGACCCTTCTATCCAGGGGTGAGGGAATGATGCACTCCTCAGATATGTTCTCAACCAGGCCGGCAATGGCCCGCGAAGCTGCGATCTTCATGGACTCGTTGATATCGGAGGCGCGCACATCCAGGGCCCCGCGGAATATGCCGGGAAAGCCCAGCACGTTATTGACCTGATTGGGGAAGTCGGATCGGCCGGTGGCCACCACTCGTGCGCCCGCTTGCAAGGCCAGATCGGGCATGATCTCTGGCACGGGATTGGCCATGGCAAAGACAATAGCATCGGAAGCCATGCTCTTTACCATAGCCGGGGTTACAATGCCAGCTACTGATAGGCCCAGGTAGACGTCCGCTCCGGCAATGGCGTCGGCTAGAGTGCCCGTAACATTGCGCGGATTGGTCATTTTTGCGATCTCCTTTTTGGCCGAGTTGAGGTCGGGCCTGCCCGTGTGGATCACTCCCTTGCTGTCGCAGAGTATGGCGTCCTTTACCCCGAAGCTGTAGAGAAACTTGGTGACGGCGATGCCCGCTGCGCCAGCACCGCTCACGGCCACACGCACATTGGAAAAGCTCTTGCCCACTACCTTGAGGGCATTGATGAGAGCGGCCAGGGCGACCACGGCTGTTCCGTGCTGATCATCGTGAAAGACGGGTATCAACAGGGTCTTCTTGAGCCGCTCCTCCACCTCAAAGCAGCGAGGTGCGCTTATGTCCTCCAGATTAATTCCGCCAAAGACAGGCTCTATTGCCGCTACCGTATCCACGATAACCGATGGATCTTTGGAGGTCACAGCTATGGGAAAAGCATCTATGCCTGCAAAGTTCTTGAATAAAATGGCCTTTCCTTCCATAACCGGGATGGAGGCCATAGGGCCAATATCGCCCAGACCCAGGACCGCGGTCCCGTCTGTTACTACGGCCACGATATTGCCCTTTGCGGTGTACTCGTAAACGTCGTCCGGATTCTTCTCGATCTCGCGACAGGGCTCGGCCACGCCCGGAGTGTAAGCTAAGGAGAGGTCTTTTACGGTAGCGCAAGGGACCTTGCTGTGGATGGCAATCTTGCCCCTGGCATCTTTATGAAATGCTAATGCATCATCTCTTAGAGACATAATAACACCTGAATTTAGGATCCTGCGGCTACTAGGGAGGAGCAACAGATATAAAGCATGGGTCAGACGGAGAATTGAACGGGCCGGGGTGGCAGAGCGGACAATTTCCGTTGCCATGGGGCGGCGGGAGTCCATACGCGGCAGGCTCGAGACCTGTTGTCCCTTCCAGGGACACTTGGGTTCAAAATGGCGGGGGCGCGATAGCTCTCTCAGGAATATCCCAACCCCGGCGCTAATTTGATTATAGAAAGCTCTCATACCAGAGCAGAAAAAGGCGATAAAGTTATGGCTAGATTTCCAGAAGCTGAAAAGAGACTCTTGAATCTCAAGATATGCATGCGCTGCAACGCAAGAAACCCTGTTAGAGCGACCCGCTGCCGCAAGTGTGGCTATGAAGGACTGAGGATGAAGTCCAAGGAAAACAAGACCGCATAAATGATGTTTGAGAGGGGCAGAGTCGAGCTGCAGTTGGCCGCCGCAGTAGCCGAGCGCGGGGCCGGGCATCTCACTTTGATCGACCCTGATTCCCAGAGCCCGGAGCAGGCCGCAGCCATGGCCCTAGCAGCGGCACAAGGCGGCACGGACGCCATCATGGTAGGCGGCTCGGTAGGTGCGGCAGGGGTTCTTCTTCATGAGACTGTGCGAGAGATTAAGGAGAAGACCGATCTGCCGGTAATTCTCTTTCCCAGTAGCGTGGCAGGCCTATGTGAAAATGCCGATGCTGTCTTTTTTATGAGCCTGCTCAACTCTCGTTCCCCTGCTTACATCGTGGAAAACCAGGCATTAGGTGCTCCGCTGGTTTTGCGCTACGGTCTGGAGCCTATACCCATGGCCTATATCATCATTGAGCCGGGAGGCACAGTAGGCTTTGTGGGCGATGCCCGTCTCATACCGCGGAGAAAGCCGGAGCTGGCTGCCGCCTATGCCCTATCAGCTAAATTCATGGGCATGAGAATGGTTTATCTCGAGGCAGGGTCGGGTGCAGATTCTCCAGTACCCTCCAACATGGTGGCCCTGGTGAAAAAACTTCTTGGAGACGTCCTGCTAATCGTTGGTGGCGGGATTCGTTGCGGGGCCGAAGCGGCAGAGCTGGTCAATGCGGGTGCCGATCTGATTGTGACAGGCACGGCCGTGGAAAAGAGCCGAGACATCACCTCTTTTGTCTCCGAGCTGACAGATTCCATTCACAGGTAGTTATTCGTGCCTTCCCCAATCCAGACCTTTCTAGGTCAGCATAATCTGGACGGTTATCTCTTTGTCGGCGACAGCATCTGTGATGCCGATATGTACTATCTCTCTCGCTTCTTAGCAGGCGACAGATTCGCTATTCTTGCCCAGGAGAAAACCACATTGCTCGTCTCTTCCATGGAGACGGGCCGGGCCAGGAAGGAGTCCATAGCGGATGAGTGCCTGAGCACTTCTCAATACCAGATTATGGAAAAACTGAGGAGATGCGAAAAGCCGGAAGAGGCCTATTTGCAGGTGTTGCTGGAGTTTTTGCAGGGTCACGACATAAAGCGCCTGGGCGTGCCTTTTCGCTTTCCTGCCGGAATTTACCAGTCTCTTCTCCAGGATATTGAGGTATCTGTAAGTGAGAGCCCCGCCTCGCGCTGGAGAGAGATAAAGAGGCAAGAGGAGCTGGATGCCATCGCCTGCACGCAGAGGGCCTGCGAGAGAGCCATGCGCCAGGCAGTGGACCTTATCGCCAGCTCTAAGCCGCGTGGGGAGCAGCTCTATCGTGAGGGGCAGCCACTTACCTCGGAAAAGGTGCGCGGTGCAATTGAGATATCACTGCTAGAGGATGGCTGTGAGGCATTGGACACCATCGTTGCCGGCGGCACACAGGCCGCGGATCCTCATGCGCGAGGCACGGGTCCAATAGCTGCCAATGCCCCCATTGTCATCGATATATTTCCACGCAGCAAGAGCAGCCGGTACTTTGCCGATATGACGCGCACCGTTCTCAAGGGCGAAGCCGCGCCTGAGGTAAAAGAGATCTACGAGGCGGTGCGTCTGGCCCAGACCGAGGGCCTTGACGCCATCCGGGCGGGCGCCACTGGCAGGGAGGTTCATTCTCGGGTCTCTCAGGTTTTCCTGGATCAGGGATACCCGGAGAGAGAAGGCCGCGGCTTTACCCATTCCACCGGGCACGGCGTGGGCCTGGATGTGCATGAAAAACCCGCGCTCAGCGAGATAGGTGAGGCCCTGCAAGTAAGCCACGTAGTAACTGTGGAGCCGGGGCTGTACTACCCCGAGATCGGGGGCGTGCGGCTGGAAGACCTGGTAGTGGTAAAGGAAAACGGCTGCGAGAATCTCACACATTTCGAGAGGCAGCTCGTGCTTTAGGACCAGATCCTTTAAAATTTAAGATCTTGTAAATCCCGTTCTTAAGGTGTTATCAATGGAAGCGGAAATTTTAGAGAATTACAGGAGGGCAGGGCGAATCCTGGCCGAAGTGCTGGCCGAGGCAAGGCCGAGGGTTGAGATAGGTGCGTCACTTCTGGATGTGGCTAATTTCGTGGAGGACGCCATAAGATGTAAAGGAGCCTTACCTGCCTTTCCCTGCAATATATCTCTGGATAGAAACGCGGCTCATTATACGCCTTCGCCCAATGATAGCGGCCGCTTTGCCGAGAATATGGTAAAGCTGGATGTGGGTGTGCACGTGGACGGCTATATTGCTGATGCTGCCATAACAATTGACCTGGGCGGCCACGATAAGCTGGTCGAGGCTTCCCAGGCAGCTTTAGAGGCGGCTCTAGCGATAATAAGGCCGGGGATTGACACGGCCCAGATCGGCAAGGTTATCGAAGAGGTCATAACCGGCTACGGCTACAAGCCTGTATATAACTTGACAGGTCACGGCCTGTCCAGATATCTGGCCCATGACGAGCCCGCTGTGCCCAATAGGGCGATGGAGAGGGGCACAATCTTGAAAGATGGGGATGTTATAGCCATTGAGCCCTTTGCTACAACAGGCTCTGGCAGGATCAGCGAGGCGCCTATCAACGAGATCTATGGTTTTTCCGTAAACCGGCCGGTGCGGCTTCCTGCGGCTCGGGCGCTTTTAAAAGAGATTTCAGAAAGCTACAAAACGCTTCCCTTCGCCCGGCGCTGGCTCAAAGGCGAAAGAGCGGAATATGCGCTCATGCAGCTCCTTCGCAGTGGAGCCGTGCACAGATATCCTGTTCTCTGGGAGGTAGAAGGGGCCCTGGTCTCCCAGGCCGAGCACACAGTTGTGGTTCTGGAGACGGGATGTGAGGTAACGACCAGATCGATCAATTCAATTTAAGCGAATCCTATACCTGTCTTTATATATTTTTATTTCAGCGATCTCTTGAAATTTTGTGGTCTTTTTCCGGTGGCTTTCTGGCTAGTCGCCCTCGCCTTAATCCTCTGACCCATCGTCATCTTTGTAGCTATCATCGCCCAGCATGGCAGCTGATATGGCATCAATTCCGTCCATGAGTTCCGCCGTCATGCAGTAAGGCATGTCGGCCATTTCAGGAAGGCTCTCACCGCCAATCACTCTGGATCCTACCTGGCTGAGTAGATCGAATGCTTCATCCAGGTCCTCTTTCTCTTCGGCAGCAATCGCCTTTGTTACCATATCTTCCAGGGTACTATCGCGATCAAAACTTCCTGTGATGTAGCGCTGGCTGGAGACGAATACTGCGGCAAGAGAGGTCTTGAGGGATTCGAGCATCAAATCGGCATCTTCTCCCATGGATTCGTTCTCGGAAAAGACAATCGACCTGATGGCCGCGATCTCGGTTATGGCCTCTTCAGGAGTTATAATCTCTCTCTCGCATCGGGCTATTACCTTGAGACAGGCCAGCACCACGTCGTCCATGATATAGATGAAGACGGCGCCCGAGTTATTATCATCCTCCTCGGTAAGCTTGAATTTGCTGTCCTTGACCTTATTCATCCAGTTGAGCCATCGCTTCTGTGTGTAGAATTCTTCTTTCATTTTATAACTCATCCTTCTAGTTTGCTGCTTATCGGTATGTATCCACCAGGGCCACTCTTTCTATGACCAGATCTTCTATCCTTTCCTCGCCCACTGCTTGCAGCTCCTCGGAAGAGATATTAAAGGACTCTTTAACGGCCTTTGCACAAAACGAACAACCCCTTTCGTCCAGCTCGATGATCCGGGATAGCTCCGTTGCATCCGGCCAGCAGCACGGGCTGCCGGTGTTGGCGAGGACAAGTGCGATTCTCTCTGTACGATCTGATATTCCCATGAAAAGTGCTCTTCCAATCTGCCTCTCCCCCGAGGCGTAACGCATGATCTCCATTCCTGCATCTCTAGCTATGTTTCTCTCCTCGGAAAAGGCCGCCATTGCCTTTTCAGCAGCAAAGCAGATATGTCTCTCGCTGACTATTTTATCTGCGTCCAGGGCCTGCACTATGCAGCCATGACGGGATTGCAGATCTTTCATCGCAGATATAAGCGGCCCTCTGTCCCGGATAACTGGCTTTCCGAAGAGCAGGCGAATCTCATTCATCGTTTTCCGATCTGATGAGGAAGCTTAAAAGCTTACGGTCTTGCATGCCACTACTATCCGTCGCTTCGCGCAACTATCCAAAAAATTAAAGTAATGAAATCCTATCATTCGATTCGCTCCTCTTCATCAATTCCTTCATCAATCCATTCGTCATAGTAGATATAGCTAAAAAACTCATTAAAAATTCATCAAAATCGATAATGGACCCAAAGAAGCATCTAATGAAGTTGTACTGAGAAAGAAGCTTAAAATCTAAGAGGGGGCAGGTTCACTGCCCATATGTTAGAATTTTAGAGTAAATCAAACCAGGCCGGCACGCTGCAGCCTCATTAGGTCGGCTGTGTCCAGCTTTTCACCCTGCCTGAAGTGAGTAAGGATTTCCTCGGCCTCGCGCTTGGCAACTTCTTTGGCGCGATCTTCCTTGATATCCCGGTTCTTCTTCTTCAAGCCCACGATGACCTTTTCGAAGTCGCGAACCTCTCGCTGGGTACGGATAAATTCTTTATGCTGCTCATCGGCGGCCTCTTGGGCCTTCACGAACTCCTTATGAGCAGCATCGGCTTCCGCACGAGTCTGATCGGCTTCCTTGAAGGTGGAAATCATCTGATCGTGGTATTCTTGGGCAAGTTCTGCAAACTTGGTAACCTCATCGTGGTACGCAGATGCCTGATCTCTCATGGCTTGCGCTTCATCGAGAAGCTTCCTCAGCTCGTCGTTCTTCTCAAGCTGCTCTTTTCTGCCCTTGAACTCTGCATGCAAGGAGGCGATCTTATCGACAAGTTGCTTTTCCTTATCCGGGGTTAAAACCTCCGTCTGCTGCCGAAACTCCAGATGATCGATTTCGCGGCGCAGATCCCTTATGGAACGCTCGCCTGTGAGGTTGTACTTCTTCCGGATATCATCTATCCTTGCATAGAATTGGTTGGTCTTCTCGTTGTACTCATCCCTCAGCTTCTTGGATTCGGCAACATTCTTGTTATTCTCATCCCGCAGCTTCTTGAGCTCCTGGGCCTTGTCTATCAGCTCTTTGGTGCCCTTGTTAAGCTCATTTCGCTTGGCGGCCCATTTGCTCGCCTCAGCATTCAGTTGGCTGCGTCTATCCTTGAAGGCAAGGGACTCCTGCCTGAGTTTGCCTCTCTTATCTTCTAGTTCTGCCAGCATCCCCCGTTTGTCCTCCTGTTCCAGCCCGTGGCTGGGGTTTGGTCCCGCTTTGGAACCAAAAAACCCGGGAACCCTTCGCCTGGGTGGCGAAGCGCTTCTCTTTTAGCACTATACCTGTGGGGTTTTTTGCATGCTCGTTTTCGGCTCTTATGATCGATGTCGATCTTGATATGTAACTATTAATCAGATACGATTCTCAGCTCAAATAACGTGATTCTAGTGCAATCGTTATGACCAAAAGATGACCTTCTCATAAGATCGATAGGGGCGAGCATACTACTACATATCGAGAAACCCTTTACGTATTAACCTTTTGGTTATGCGTTCTTTGGTCCAATTCTCTCTTATGCCACTCTATAGAAGATTGTATGTAATCTGATTGCGGCAAGGTAAAAATCCTCATCCATCTTTATAAAAAGGCAATCAACAGATTAAAATAGGTGAGTTAACCTAAAGAAAACAGGAACATTTAAAAGAATAGTGTTATTCGTATTAGATGGAGGGATTGATCTGAAGAAGACTATGCTAACCGTATTAGTAGCAATGGTTCTAGTAGCTCTTACAGGATGCTCAATGGCGCAGCTTTTCCCGGATAATAAGGCGGTTTCTTTTCCTGCTACAATGACGTACCCGGATGGATACGAAGAGAGCAATAGAACATTCGATTTCGAGCAAAGCGTGCAGGGAAATGGTTACTTCATGACCTATCTGTATGCCAAGGCTGGAGATGTCGCAATCAAGAATTACGCTCATGGCTCCGGCTCCTTAAACAGTGAGGCCACTTTAACCTACCAGAGCCTGGATCAAAAGACACACAACGCCTACTCTGACTACAATGACTTCGCACAGGATTGCATCCAGTTCAAAGAGGATGTGGCTATGGTCTATGCACCTATGAGGATCGCTGTCGGAACCGGCTATTATGCGGCAAATCCACTGGATTACAGCTCTCTGCTCAAGGAAAAGACCTGGGTAAAGAATGAAATCGCAGGCACCAGCATGCACCATGAGGTCGAGTATGCCCATGCCCTGGATAAGGAACTGGAAATCGTTGCCAAAGATAAGTCGAACATGACCTATGATCCGGAGTATGAATCCGTTGGATATACTCAGATGAAAATAGTTGAAGATGTGACTGATGGCAAGGCACATATCGGCGTCCTGCAGGCAAATGAGAACTTTGAAGCTACAAAGACTCAAAATGGAGGCATCATGTCGTATAGGAAGTCCGCCTGGAAGGATCCCTCCATCGAGATCGATGAGGATTACTGGGGAACCTATCACATCGAGAAGAACATGACCCTCGAGGTGCCCTATCGCCTGATTCAGAAGGGTGAAGATTGGCTGCCATGTTGCTTCGGAGGCTATCTTACCATGCCTACAAGCTATTTGCGTGACGCGAAACTCAAGGGCGCTGTAGGCGTCTTCGATTGCACCTGCTTCAAGGCACCAACCCAGGCTCAGTTCCCGAGAGTCTACAACTAAGAGAGAGGATTTTCCTTTCTCTTTTCATTTTTCTTAGCTTTATCGTGCTCAATTTATTTAGAAAACCTTGCAGGCTTTCTGGGGAAAAGACCATTAGGGCCGCAGCCACTAATCCACAGCATGCAATTCGCGAACTGGGAGCCCCTTTACCAATCTATCTTGCAAGATTTCGGCTTTTCTCCTGCCAGGGATGAGGAAGCAGCAAAGCTTCTGGCAGAGCTCTTGCGCGGCCGCGAGCAGCCGCTGCAAGCCGCAGAGGCAAAAGTGCGCGGGCATAGTGTGGTTGTAGTAGGTAATGCCCCTTCCCTGGAAAAGGAGCTGGATGGGCTGCAAAAAAGTGATGCCGTCTTTATAGCTGCAGATGGGGCCACTTCTGTTCTTTTAAGGCACGGCATTGTGCCCGATATTGTGGTCACTGACCTGGACGGACCCTTCCCTGCTATTTTGAAGGCCAATTCAGAGGGCTCAATTGTGGTGGTGCATGCCCATGGAGATAACCTGGATGCCCTGAAAAAATATGTGCCGCAGCTTGAGAGAATCATAGGCACGGTGCAGTGCCGTCCGCCGCCGGGCCTCTATAACTTTGGAGGGTTCACGGATGGAGATCGATGTGTATTTCTGGCCAAAGAGCTTGGCGCAGCCAGCATCAAGCTGGTCGGTTTTGACTTTGATGATGAGAGCGTCACACCTCGCAAAAAAAAGAAGCTGGCCTGGGCCAAAAAGCTGATCGATCTGGCTCTTCCCTGATAAGGTGAAGCAATTGCTTCGAAATGGAAATTTCAAAATTATTTGTATATGTCATTGAGGACAGCTTTTATGGCATCTTCCGCAACTTTTTTTGCACTCTGCTCGGCGTCTATCTGCACAAATCGCTGTGGCTCAAGGGCGGCCATGCGGCGGAAGTTCTCATCCACCGATCGCAGGAACTCGAGCCTCTCGAATTTCTCCCGACCCTGGCGCGACTGCATTCTCTCTAAGGCAGAGCGAGGAT
>DATLBD010000171.1:0-2151 GCA_035527135.1 Methanothrix sp.
AGCGCAGATCCAGGGCTAGATCAGCCAGCCCTTCCAGGCCGGGTGGCAGATTCAGGTCGGAATAGGGTGTCATCTCTTCCTATTATCAAGCTCATGAGAAATCAAACTTTCGAGCTCTCTAGGATTTTTGAGAAATAAGTGGTTAAGCTAAAAGAATGAGAAAAGGTGGTCTTAAATACAAAAAATTACGTATTGGTCATTTGTTAAGGAAGGGTGGGTTATGAAAATCAATCGGACAATATTACTTTTGGCAGCAATTGCACTCATCAGCCTGTATCCAGGGCTGGCCCTGGATTTGTCGTTTCCTGCATCGGATGGGGAATCTGGTTGGTACACTTATGAGACTGCAAAAGACGCTGCTCGTCTTGAGGAGGAAGGATCGATAGCTGCTTTGCAGGATAAAAGCAGCCTTGCGATAGTCGATTCCTCCGGCAAAAAGACGCGCACCTCTTCGGAGATGCCCCATGGCAGTTGGGCCCGCCTCAGGCTGATGCCGGAGGAAAGCGGACAGCTGCAGCTCTTCTGCCTCTATCCCACGGGTTCTGTTGCCACAATGCTCAACGCTTCCGTGCAGAAGGGAAAGAGCTACACCGCCTGGTACCAGGCCGGCCTGGAAGGGGATTATGAGCTGTGGTTTACAGTAGATGAAGCCAAGGGCAAGAGCAACTCCGTAAAAATCGTCGTCCAGGAATCTCAGGTTGCGGAGGAAAGCGCAACTATGGCTATCGGAGCAGGCGGAGTCTCAAAAGCCCGTGGCGGCGCGCCGGCTGCGGCTTACAGCATGGCTTCTCCTGCTATGGCAGCCAGCCCCAGCATCGGCTTTTCTGCGGGCGGCGCCAAGGACATAAGCAACTTCCGTGAGAACATTATGAAGGACTATTTGCCCTTGCCTAGCGACGTGACCTACGAGGGCCTGTTTTATGATTACTATTTTGATACTGGCGCTTCTCAGGAATGCAAGAAGCTCTTCTGCCCTTCCTACAGCTACGCCGTTTCCAAAGATCCCATATCCATGCAGCCGCAATACTATCTCTCAGTGGGCCTGAACTCTGGGATAACGGATTTCCAGAGAAAGAAGCTGAACCTTGTGGTGGTGCTGGACTTCTCCGGCTCCATGGGAAGCCCCTTCGATGAATATTATTACGACCGTTTCGGCAACAAGGTAGAGCAGAAAGGGGACGAATCCAGCAGGAGCAAGACCAAGATGCAGATTGCCGATGAGTCGGTGGTCGCTCTCCTAAGCCACCTCAAGCCGGAGGATCGTTTTGGCCTCGTGATCTTCAGCGATGATGCCTTCCTGGTCGATCCTCTCACCAGCGTCGCCGATAAAGACCTAGATCGTTTGAAGAACCACATCCTCAAGATCGAGGAGACATATGGAACCAACATGGAGGAAGGAATGGAGGAGGGAACTGCCCTCTTCGACCGGTTCTTGCAGGCCGACAAATCAGAGTACGAAAACAGGATTATCTTCCTGACCGATGCCATGCCCAACCTGGGGGAGACGGGCGACCTGGGGCTCTTCCGTATGCTCGAGGATAATGCCGACCAGGGAATTTATACCACCTTCATCGGCATCGGCGTGGACTTCAACACACAGCTGGTGGAGAGCATCACCAAGATCAAGGGAGCCAACTACTACTCAGTCCACTCTGCCGACGAATTCAAGACACGCATGGACGATGAGTTCGACTTCATGGTCACGCCTCTGGTCTTTGATCTGCGGCTCAAGCTGGATGCTCCGGGCTACGAGATTGAGAAGGTCTACGGCTCTCCCGAGGCGGACCAGGCAACGGGCGAGCTGATGAAGGTTAATACCCTGTTCCCCTCCAAAGCAGAAGAAGGTCAGGTTAAGGGCGGAGTGATTTTAGTCAAGCTCAAGAAGCTGTCCAATGATGGGAACATGATTCTTAAGGTCAGCTACCAGGACCGAAATGGAGTACAAGATAGCGATGAGGCGGAAGTGGATATGGCAGAGACAACTGCCGATTTCTACCAGAACAGTGGCATAAGAAAAGCCGTGCTTCTCTCTCGCTATGCAGATCTGCTCAAGAACTGGATGATAGATGAGAGGACGGCGGCAGAGAAAGGCTGGAAGATCGTGCCGTCCGTAACCCTTGCCAACGGAATTGTCATCCCGGTGGAGCTGGG
>DATLBD010000172.1:0-9932 GCA_035527135.1 Methanothrix sp.
ATCAATCTGGATTTGACACGCCCATCTGTTTCCTCGCGTAGCTTCTTTAATAGCTCATCGCGATTCTGTATCTTTACGAGATCCCCCTTCATACGATTATTTAGTTAGATCTATTATATCTATTTTGTCGTAGAACTATAATTAAGCTTCTGATGTCAATAATAATTTTTAAAAATATAATTCTCTGCATGATATATCCTTTGAGCTTTAACTGCAGAGAATCTCTTTAAATTTATCTAAGCTATCTGCTTGCCCGCCGCCGGTCCCCACATGGCGTTGTAGATCTCCGTGATCTTGACTATGGCGCAGCTCTTGGCTGGCAGCTTGTTGTTGATGCCGTGCACCCAGCCCCTCATTGCCTCGAAGTCCAGCCCTTCCTTGCTAACAGTGACGACGCCCTTGATCTGGAAGGACTTCTTGGTGTCTCCGTTGTAGCAGAGGATGGAGATCTTGGGATTTTCGGCCAGGTTCTGGGCGGTCTTGTAGAAGAAGTTGTCCGCGAGCATGATAGTCTCATCGTCTATGATCTTCATTAGCCCTACAAAGACCACATTGGGCACGCCTGACTTGCTGGCTGTGGCAATCGGTATCGGCTTTTGCTTTTCCAAGGTCTCTCGCACATCTGCTGGCATCTTTACCATTTTCAAATCACCTTGATAGTAGTAAATGTCAAGCATTCGATAAATACTTGCGCGTCAAAATTGTATATGTGGTCCAGGGATTGCTACCCGGCGCGTGAAAAGCGACTTTAGATCCGATCTAAATATCTCTGTGTCTCATTGCCTTTGTGGTTTTGTTCGTAATTCTTGGGATTAATCCTCATGTTCACGAATTTAACCACGGAGACACAGAGGCACAGAGAACAACAAAAGGTTTTCTTAGCTTACCTCTCTTTGCATGCCCGCAGGAAGTTGGCAGGAAATCCCCGGAATGATGCGCTGTGGATGTGGGTGTAGCTGGCCACTAAATTTCCCTCGCACATGCCGTCCCAGCCATCCTTGATGCCCGTGCCCCGATCAAGGCGAATGGCGTACTTTACATTTTCATCCATCAGCATCTCTGAGTGGTGAAACTCGTGCCCCATGATCGCCTCGCCAGTTTTTCCAAGAGCACAGTCCTGCGCTATGTGTCCGTGCACGTAGCTGACGACGCGCACCGTGCCACGCCTGGTTTTTCCCGGGACCAGCCCCAACATCTCTCTTTTTTCGCCGTCCCACTCGATCTCCCGCGCCAGGTACATCAGCCCGCCGCACTCGGCGAAGATGGGCATATCTCTCTCGTGCGCCTGCTCCAGCGCCCGCCTCATACCCGCATTCTCGGACAGCTCCCGGGCGTACAGCTCCGGATAGCCTCCCCCGATGTAGATGCCGTCCACATCAGGCAGGGAAGTGTCATGAACCGGACTGAAGGGCACGACCTTCGCCCCGGCCAGCTCCATCATCTCCAGGTTGTCCCGGTAATAGAAGTTGAATGCCTCATCCCTGGCCACGCCGATGCGCAGATCCTTACCAAGGGCGTTCTGCCGGTAGAGGTCCGGCTCTACCTCCGGCAGAGGCACCGCCTCCCTCGCAATCTCTAAAATGCGGTCCAGGTTGAGGCCTTCCTCCACGATCTGGCGGATCTTATCCACCCTCTCCGGGAAGCCCTCGTGCCGGGTCTTGCCCTCCAGCACGGGCACCAGACCCAGGTGGCGCATGGCCAGGTGCATTTCCTCATTTCGGCGGATCACGCCCACCACTTCCACGCCCGCGTAGCGCTCGATCTCCTTGATCGCTTTTTGGGCGTGCCTCTCCGATCCCACCTTATTGAGAATTACCCCTTTGAACTGCACCTGGGGGTCGAAGTCCATGTAGCCCTTGACGATGGCAGCCGCGCTTCTCGTGATGCTTCTGGCGTCGACCACGAATATGACTGGGGTCTTGAGCATCTTGGCGATCTGCGCCGTGCTGCCCAAATCGCCGTCGTATCCCTCATAAAGGCCGCGCACGCCCTCGATTACCGCTATCTCGGCATCTTGCGCCGCATGGGCGTAGATCTCTTTGACGGCTGCATCCTTCATGAGGTAGCCGTCCAGATTGCGGCAGCTTCTGCCTGTGATCCAGGTGTGATAGCTGGGATCAATGTAGTCCATGGCCACCTTGAAAGGCTGCACATTCAGGCCCCTCCCTCGCAGGGCCGAGAGCAGCCCGGCTACGATGGTGGTCTTGCCGCTGGAGCTTCTATCTCCAGCAATCAGGATGCGTGGGCAGTCGGCCTTCATTTTATCATATCCATGTCAGATCAATTCCCGGATCCGTAAAGGATTCATTTCTTCGCTTATTTCAGCTCATTCCATGGAAAGCTCTCTAAGCCTCTCATCGCTCAGTGGCTCAGGCACCTTCGGCTCGGCATCCGACATGATCTCCCTGGCCAGTGCCCGGTAGACGTCTGCGATCTCTGAGTCAGGCGCGCCCTCGATAACCGTAACTGCCTTCCTCTCACACTGCTGCACAATGGGATCTTTGGGGATGAAGGCCACCAGCCGGCTGTTCAGCTCGGCAGCGAATCTCTCCGCAATCTCCTTCTCTCGCCCGGCCGCCGCTTCTCGTGAGTTGCAGATCACGCCTGCAAGAGGCGTTTTCAGGCGGCGCAGTCCCTTGCAGATGTTGTTCGCAGCATAAAGTGGCATGTACTCCCCGGAGGTGATGATGTAGGCTTGGCTAACCAGCCCTTTTCGAATGGGCGAGGAAAAACCGCCGCAGACGATATCTCCCGGCACATCATACAGCACCAGGTCCACATCATCCATCGCCTTGGAGACTTTCCGCAGGAAATCAATGGCGACGATTATGCCCCGCCCGGCGCAGCCCACGCCCGGTTCCGGGCCTCCTACTTCGATGCACTTAACGCCCTTATATCCCTCAAAAACGACATCCTTTTCTTTGATCTCTCCACCCGCTAGGATGAGATCCATCATGGTGGGAATCCTTCTGCCCACCAGTGTTATGCTCGAGTCGCTCTTAGGATCGCAGCCCACCACCAGCACTCTGTGGCCCTCTTCAGCACAGGCGGCGGCTATGTTCGAGGCCGTGCATGACTTGCCGATACCGCCTTTGCCGTATATCGCAACGTGTTTAATAGATGACATCTAACTCCGCTCCGCATGTAGATCCGCCATAGGATATACAGCTTATCCAGGAATCATTCTTGAGAGGTTGATGGGTATCAGGACAATCTGTTTCATAGCTGCAGTGGCAATGCTGGTCTTGCTTTTAGAGCTTATTTCCGGTGCCTCGGCGCAAGAGCCACTAGAAGCGGCCTTTGTGCGGGGCCATTTAAGTGACGGCGACGGGGTCTGGCGGGCGGATGACTTTGGCTGGTTCTATTACGACCTGGATAAGGATCTGGGCGGCGAGGAGCTTCGAATAGATGTAGATGGAAGGACAGCAGAGAAAGGGCATATCATCTATTCCACAAAGGCATGGTCGCAGCAATTTGAGTACGAGCCCTGGGGCAGCTTTTATGCAGTGGCATTTATGGGCCAGTCATATCTGGCCGGCTATCCAAAGAGCTCTCTTACCGACGAGATTAGCTCCTTAGATAAAGGAGAGTTAAGAGCGGTGCTCATGGATCAAGATAGCACTCAAACGTTGAACTTCAACACAACTCTGGCACTCCAGCAGGGCTATGTTCTGGTGGCAGCGGATGTCTCTGAGAATGGACGTAATGTCAATTTCGTTCTGCTAAAAAATGGAAAACCTGTTTATGCATCTGTGGTGAGTATTGGCGATACCCTCGTCTACAAAGTAAACGAAGTCCCTGTGATCTTGGTCCACCTGGCCAGTGCCATGCGAGGCGCATATGAAGGATTTGCCGAGGTGGACGGCATCTTCCAGGTTAGCGATGTACCTTATTTCAAGCTCTTTGAAGGGGGCCTGCTTGGGAATATGAAGCTGACCGATCTTTCAGAGGACGGAATAGAGTTTCAGAATAATATGTCTCTTACCTTTATCAGAGACTCGGAGGTATCTCTTACTGCCAATCTAAAAATACTCGTTCTTGATCAGCCTGATGTCATCTACTATCCCGTAGGAGGCATATTTGACTACGGCGTGCATGAAATACGTGGGCCGGTATTCAACTCTGTTCCATCCATTCCTGTTCGCATGGGTGCCTATAATTCTTCTGTCATCGCCAGATGGAACTCTATAAACTACAGCGGATTTTACTTCGATCCGGAGCAATCCCTGGGTGCAGAGACCCTCGTCTTTTATAACACTCAAGGTAGGAGGTTGGAGCCACCTAGAAATCCCAAAGTTTATCAGGAAAATAAGACTGTGGTCCAGAGTGGTCTTCAATATACCTCCTTTGTGCAGCCTAAAGAATTTGAATATAAGCCATGGGGACACTATTTTGTTATAAGCTTCTTTGGTGCTCCATGGTTTGCAGGATACGATTCAAGTCTTGAAGGTACAAAGCCATCTAAGAGCCTTCTGGAGAATGAGTACCTGGGTCGGGTTCTCCTGGACATGGAGCTGCAGGGCAAGATCCTTGCGGGAAATTATTCCTTAGATGATGGTTACGAGATGCGTATCAGGGACGTTGGTAACGACAGCCTCTTCCTCCAGCTATTAAAAGAAGGAAGCTTGGTAGATAGCTCTGTGGTTAAATCGAATACAACGTATATCTACAAGAAAGATCTGGAAAACGTCAAAGACATGCCTATAATAATGATGCACTTCAGCAATGTTTTTAGCGACGGTACTGATAGTTTTGCTACCCTGGATGGCATCTTCCAGATTTCCGATCGATATATTTTTCCGATTGAGCCTGGAACCGGTTTTAGTGAATTGGAGATTGTCCACGTCTCGCCGGATCAGATAATCATGGTCAATCCCGATAGTATTAACCTCAATAGCGACTCATATGTCAACATAGGGCCTGGTATGGATATCCATGTTGCAGACAATGACACTCTGCGATATTATCTCTACTCTTCAAGATATATTGTTCCTCCGCCCGAACCCCCTCTAATCAATGCTCAGGGTAACGTATCGTCCTTTGCATCTGCAAACTTTAGCATTGTCGTCAAGGCTGCTGAGATACGCCAGGTCATGGTGAGCGTCCTGGATTCGGGCAATAGGACTATTTTCACCAGAGATATCACCAAGCTTGGCCAGGGCTCGGGCGACTTATGGAGCTTTGCCTGGAAGTGGAATGCTACGACTTTGCAGCTCAGCGATGATAAGAGTTTAGTTCAGAATGCTAGCGGCAATCTTGTTCTTGGATTGCTTTACCTGAACTCATCCGCATCCCCCCGGCAGGTCGGAGTAAAATTCGATTCAGAGGGACGAATTGGTGCAATATTGGATAGTGCTTCCACCTATTACGTCTCTCGTGGCGAATACAAAGGACTCAATAGTCCTATTGATTATGATTCCATGCTATCAAACAACACAATCCGAAATCAGTTCATTAAGATTGAGCCAGGAAAGAGCATTCTGCAGTTTCTTGATGTTGTCAACGGCAGATTGGCACCCAGCGGCATCAATCATACACTGCAAGGCAATCTTGAAGCTTTAGAGCCCCATGTTGTTGTGGTGGGGGCCAAACCCGGCCGGTACGAGCTGAGGATGAGAGTGGAAAATGCCGTCAATGCCGTTCAGACCTTCGGAGACTTTTTCAATGTTACTCCTGCCGAGATGCGTGGCGTATCCCTGGGCTTTGCACAGGCATTTGCCGGGGAAGAAGTATCCATTCCACTGGATGCTCCAAATTCCAGTGGCGAGAAGAGGATTAACATCTCTTATGACGCTGCCAAGCTGAAGGCTATGGGCATTTCCGGTGAGTGCAAACCATCCTGGCAGATAGATGCGAAGCTGGGGCAGATAGGCATTCTCCTACCAGGAGGCTGCGGGGCTGCCAATCTCACCTTTGCAGTCAACAAGAATAGTCCGGTAAATGATACAATAGATCTTGAGGTGATAGGCACGAGCGGCTTTAATCCTGAGACGATCACCAACGGCACCATAACCATCGCTGCGAGTGATAAAGGGGCAAAGAAGAGCCCTGCCCTGGGCTTTATAGCCACACTTATTGCCCTGGCAGCAGGAGTCTATGCCCGGCGCAGGGTGTAGCATTCTTTTATTTTATTATTGGCAGACCAGAATTATCTTGAACAAATTAAAATTGAGATTGATCACTGGTCAGTCTTTGATCTGTTAATCTCGTGCAGCCTTCTTTATCGCTCTTCCAAGCGCCGTGCTCATGGCTTCGATACGGCTCAGTTCGTCACCTCCCTCGGCGCGGATGGCCAGATTGAACCTGCCGTTGTAGGCTAAGGCGCGCAGGAAGTGGCTGAAGTTTTCCAGGCCCATGCCGGCCACGATGTGAGGCTGCAGAATGAAATTGCCCTGATAGCCCGGCTCGCCGAAGCGCACTGCAGCCGTGGCCACAGACTGCCCTGTGGGAACCATTGAGCTTCCTATGCCGCTTTTTATTACCTGGGCCATGGCGCTTCCCAGGGTGATTGCCGCATCTTCAGTAGTGTGGTGATCGCCCGTTTCCAAATCACCTCTGGCCTTGACAGTCAGGTCAAATCCCGCTCCTCTGCCTATTGCCGACAGGATCTCATCCAGCAGCTCGATTCCCGTATCGACCTGGATAATGCCCGTGCCCTCGGTCTTTAGAAAAACCTCAATGCTTGTCTCTCTTGTCTCTCTTTTCATCGATGCCGACATGGCTCTTATCTCCTTGTTTTTCATTTTTAAGCTATTCGATTGGGGCTATTTCCTTTTTTTAGAGTTCCTTTTTCAGATATCTTTTTTTTCAGATCTCTTCATGATATTCTAATTCTAAGCCATCCTGGATCGTTCCGAAAGTATTCCTTCTCGGAAGCATTCCTCTCCAGGGCCTTCCTTTCCGAAGGGCTTATCTACCTTTATTCCAACGCTGTAGTTTCAAAGGTCATAATTCAAAGGGTTATCACCATGATTTCTAAAGAGGATATTCAAGAGATTTTAAAAGGATACGATAAGAACGATCTAACCATCGCTACTATCTGCTCTCACAGCAGCCTGCAAATTTTCCAAGGTGCGCGCCAGGAGGGCTTTAAGACTATGGGCATCTGTATCGGTCCTCCGCCTCGATTCTACGATGCATTTCCATTAGCCAGGCCTGATAAGTTCTTCTCAGTAGAGAGCTATAAGGCGCTCTTGGATTATGCAGAGGATCTAGTTAACGAGAACGTGATCATAATTCCTCATGGCTCTTTAGTTGAGTATTTGGGAATCGAAAATTTTGAGTCGCTGGCGGTTCCCACCTTTGGAAACCGACGCGTGCTGGCCTGGGAGAGCGACCGGGAGATGGAGCGCGAATGGCTTCTCAAGGCCGGGGTAAACGTCCCCATGCGATTTGAAAAGGCGGAAGATATCGACCGGCCGGTCATTGTAAAATATCACGGCGCTAAAGGCGGGCGCGGATTTTTCATTGCCAAGACCAAAGAAGAGCTGCAGTCGAAGATGAGCATGGAAGAGAAGTACACCATCCAGGAGTTCATCTTAGGCACCAGATACTACATTCATTTCTTCTATTCGCCCATAAAACAGGACGGGTACCTTCTTCGCAAGGGATCATTGCAGATGCTGGGCATTGACCGCCGGGTGGAGTCCAATGCCGACGAGATCTTTCGCATCGGAAGCATGAAAGAGCTGGCCGAGGCCGGCATCTATCCCAGCTTTGTGGTCACGGGCAACCTGCCTCTGGTGCTGCGCGAGTCGCTCCTGCCCCGTGCCTTTGAACTCGGAGAGAGGGTCGTGGAAACCAGCTTGGAACTCTTCGGCGGTATGATTGGCGCCTTCAGCCTGGAGACTATTGTCACCGACGAGCTGGAGTTCAAGGTCTTCGAGATCTCGGCCAGAATCGTCGCGGGCACCAATCTCTACATGAGTGGCTCTCCCTATTCGGATCTCATAGAACCTGGCCTCTCCAATGGCCGGCGCATTGCTCAGGAAATCAAGTCTGCCAATGAGATGGACCTGCTGCATGAGATTGTAACCTAAAATGAAACCACTAACCAATATGAAGCCATTAACTCAAAACCAATAACTCATAATGCCGTCGGTAATTTGAAAGCCCAAAAAAAGAAAGGCTTATCTTGGAGGGGTCTTAGAGGTGCCAGTATGTCAGGCCTTATTAAGACCTTCCAAGAGGCCACGCTTCTTCAGTGCGGCTTTTTAGAGAAGCTGCTGGATCTGGATATGGCAAGCGTTGCCGCCTTTTCCGACTCCATGGTGGAGTTTTTGAGACCGTCGCCGGACAACAAGTTCGTCTATGGTCTCGCCGCGGGCCGGTCCGCTCTTGCTCTTTACAGCTTTTTGCAGCTTATCCAAAACCATTTCGATAATGTATTTCCTTTCACTCTGGAAGATCCCGTGCAAAGGCACTACCGCCCGGGCAAGAACCTGGGGATAGCTATCTCTGGCTCGGGAGAAACACTGGCCGTTAACAAATACATAGACGACATCATCACTCTGGGCGGCGAGATCAAGCTGATAACCGCTAATAAGAATGGAACGGCCTATAAGATGGTGGGCGAATACGAGAGAGGCTCGGTTTTGTTGCTCACGGCCAGGACAAAACAGTCCACAGATAAGGATACGAGGTCCAGGCTCTCTCCCATGGGAACGGAGTTCGAGCTGCAGGTACTGGCCTTCTTAAATGCTCTTTTCGGCGACATTCAGTCCCGGCTCAAAGGCATCTGCGATCCTGCCTGTCCAAAATACAGCTCCACAATTAAGGACTTTGAGGAGAATGCTCGCCTCATCTCCAAAATGGACGCCGAGCATCTGGAGCACTGGTTTAGCAAGCTGCTACCCAGGAGCGGCAGATACATCATAGGCGGCGTGGGAAGGTCTGGCCTGGTGGCCCGCGCCTTTGAGATGAGGTTTACCCATCTAAATAAGATCAGTCACTGGGAGCGGGATTTTAATACTCCCAGTTTTCAGATTGGCGATGTCTACATACCAATAACCGGAATTGGCAACACCTACGAGGCTTTGGAAGGAACGGTCACGGCTCTCAGCAAGGGCGCCGATGTGATGCCAATTACGGCTAATCCTTCCTCCCGCCAGGTCCTAATTCTTAGGAAGCACGGCCTGGAGAAGGACATAGCTGTCATTCCGGTAAAGCCTGAGTACAGGGAGCTATTTAGTGGAGACACCAGCTCTACAACCTGGCTGATGTCCGATTATACCAAATTCCGCTATCCTATTTTCGAGATCAATGCCTCTGTATTCACCAACAGTGTCGTGGCCGTGGGCGCGGAGTTCCTGGGTATAGTGGAAGCGGGCATGAGAAGAATGCACGTATGAGCCCTCTGGGATTTATATGAGCAATATCTGGCACTTACAGGCCCCAAAGCACGGGATTATGCCTAATTGAGTATTGGTGCGGATAGGAAGGATGCAAAGATAATTAGGATGATATGATCAGGATACGAAGATGACCAGAATAATTGCTCTGTCCGACACCCATCTGGAACATGAAAAGATTCCCGTAGCAGTAGCAGAGCTGGCAAGAGGTGCGGACATCATCCTTCACGCCGGCGATTTCGTCTCTGCAAAGACCTACGCTGCCCTGGCCGATTTAGGAAGGCTGGAAGCAGTGCATGGAAACTCCGACTGCTACGAGCTGAAGGAGCTCTTGCCGGAGAGAAAGGTGATCGAGGTGGACGGCATCAGAATTGGCCTCGTGCACATGGCCTCGCACGGCGCGGATTTGGTGGGCGCGGAGATGATGGCCAGGGAGATGGATGTGCAGGTGCTGGTCTTCGGGCATATTCACCGCCCTCTCATCGAGAGGGGCAAGCGTCTGCTCATCTGCCCGGGCAGTACCACTCTGCCCAGGATGTCGGCGCCTTCTGTGGCCGAGCTGGAGATAGTGGACGGCAATGT
>DATLBD010000173.1:0-8995 GCA_035527135.1 Methanothrix sp.
CCATTTTGTATCAAGTGACTCATGGAATCTAACTGTATTATACCAATTCACGAAATTGTCAAAATTTTCGAACTTAAACCTGTTAAGTTCATAGGTATCGTTCCATTTTTCAACTTTTCCATTGGTCTGAGGATGATTTACGCGCGATTTAATATGTGTGATTTCATTTTTTTTTTTTCAAGGAAGTTTTCAAGTCTGCTTTCTGCATTGCCGTTCTTGTCTCGCTTATTGGCATAGAATTGAGTCCCTCGATCGGTCAAAATCTGCTCAATGCTTGCCAGCCAAATTTATTCATAGCCTCTTCGAGTAGCTGTAAGGCGTTTTCTGTTGTTTCAGCATCAAACTCTCCGCCCGCGAGAATGCACCGCGAACTATCATCAAGAACCACGCAGACATACATCTTTTTGCCATTATGCTTACAGGTATGCCAATCCAGATGTACCAGGGATAAGCTGTGATCTCGTTCGTACCTGATCCAAGGTCTTCTGCGCTTCGATTTGTTTCGGTTTATATTGGCCAAACCATGAGATAGCAGGACCTTATGAATAGCATTATGCGGGATATGAATTTCGTGCTTGAACTCGATGATCTTCTCCAGCCGTCTTGCGCCCAAATTTTGCTCTTTGTTGACGTCAAGTATCAGCTTAATGGACTCTTCATCCAAGGTCTTCTTCTTTCGTCCAAATTTCTTAATGCTTAGGAGCATCTTGGTTTTTGTCCAGTACATCCAGACACGTTTCACAGTGGACGGACTTAATTTCATATCCTGCGCGATTCTTTTGGTGCTATTGCTCTGATTTTGGCTCGAATGATATATCTGATCTTCCTATCTGTTAGCTTTACAACTTTATTCTTCTTTCCCATGTCCCTTTGATGGGTATTTAAAGTCAAAGCTTTCGGAACTACACACTCGGTGGCCTTGAATCACATAAACATTCCCTTGGCTATATTATTAACTAGCTTTAATATTTAAAATTTTGTATGTGTTTAGCTGCCCTAGACTCGGTCGAAAGATGCTGGTTTAGGTCCCGAAACACATAATATATATTAACCTGCATTTAATAAGAAATCGATATTAATGACTTCAGGGCCCTCAAAATGGCCCATAGGAATTGGCGACATGGGAAGTTGCGAAATTGGCTCATAGATGCCGATCATGACGAGCTAAACACATACGTTTTATCTTGCACGCATCTGGCATTCGTGACCAAAAGCATGCTATAGAGCCGATCGATGGTGATATAGTCATTACAAGACGACTGCCTGCCAAAACTTCGCCCTATCCACTCGATGAAGTCCGATCCCAGCCCGTGGGCTCGCGCGTGCGCGTGACTGCGGGTCCGGGCCCGCCTGGGCGAGCGTGGCTGCCCGCGCGCTGGTGACCGCCGCCGAAGCCGACCCATGGCATGAAGCAAGATAAGAACCCCTTCGTGGATTCCATAACGCGATGACAGCGGCATCGAAAAGAGGATCTTTTGAAAGTTCGGGCTAAAAAAGAGGAAGGCAGCCTTACAGCACTACCATCTCGGCAGGTTTGCCGCTCTCCGTGGTGCCGATGAACTGATCCTCGCCGGCAAAGAATATCCCTATGGTCTTCTGTTCGTTCTGCTGCAAAGTCTTGATCTCCGAAGTCAAGTTGAACAGAGCAAAGCCGGGCCCTGTGGCAACTTCCATGTCGTGTCCGGAGGACGTTATAAATCCGGATAGAGACGTGCCATCCTTGATGGAGAGCATCCTATCGCTGGCGATCATCAATTCCCCATCAAGCTGGGTGGAGTTTTCCGCATATATCTTCAGCATGACCAGATTTTGATCGGCAACCGGCATAAGATCGCTCAGATCGAAGAGCAGATACCCAACGGACAAATTTTCCTCAGGATCATCATAATCAGATTCCCTAAGGCGAGATCCCTGGGTATCAATATTTGAGAACATAATCATGTCATTGCCCATGTTTTTCAATAGAATTGTCCCGTCATCTATGGGCGTAATTTTGTTTTGCGTGCCAGTGGGAAGTGCTACATCTTCCGCCAGACCGGGGCATGCCAGAACGAGCATGGCTGCCACAGCGATAAAAACAGCTTTTAGCATATTAAATCCGCTCCAATTGTAAGTCTATTTTTAGATACAAATAGCTTACTCGCTCCTACTGCGAATATGCTCTTGATTAACAGGGTGGTGCTTTCTTTGGGCGGATCGCATGAACTTTTGCTAGCTAGGTGCGAGTGGGAAGCTCTTGCCGGGCCGACCCTCAGTCCTGCTCAGTCCTGCTCGATGGTGGTAGTCTCGGGCCCGGATGGGGGCCTGATACTTTGCGAATCCGTCTAAATCTTCCTCATTTGCTAGGAGCGAATAAAAGCGCTTTGTATGATTATGGCTCTCAGCCTTCTCATACGTTCATTCGCAGAATGGAAACTTAGGGAAACGCTGAGTGAGACAAAAAAGACAGTTTTCGACTATCGGGTCACGACTTTGTCTCTATTTCTTTAAAAGAAGACCCTGTCTACATAATTTTATATTCTCCGGCGGCACTATATATCTGGCATTTTACGTGAGGCGAGATACATGTCCAAAGATATTCTGGAAAAAGGCGCAATTGTGCAGAGGGACAAAGAGACCTATGCCATAGCACCACATATCGCAGGAGGCATAATAGATCCTGCTGGTCTGCGCAGGATCGCCGATGTGGCTGAGAAGTACAACGCCAAAACTCTCAAGATCACCTCGGCACAGAGAATTGCCATCGTTGGAATTGATCCCAAGGACATCGATGATGCCTGGAAGGATCTGGGAATGAAGGCTGGAGCTGCCATTGGTTTATGCGTTCGAAGCATCAAGATCTGCCCTGGGACTACCTTCTGCAAACGTGGTCTGCAGGATTCCGTGGGAGTGGGCTTGAAGCTGGATGAGCTCTATCATGGCATGCAGCTTCCCTGGAAGTTCAAGATCGGCGTTTCCGGATGCGCAAACTCCTGCGCCGAGCCGGCTGTAAAAGACATCGGCTTGATCGGAATGTCCAAAGGATGGAAGCTTCTGGTAGGGGGAAGCAGCGGAGTCAAGCCAAGGCTGGGCCAGATGCTGGCAGAAAATCTCTCAGATGAAGAGGTCTTTGCGCTCATCGATAGGATAATCAAATACTACAAGGACCACGCAAAAAAGCAGCGTCTGGGCGAGTTCATAGACGAGATCAGCTTCGAGAAATTCAAGCAGGATATCCTCGCTTAATCATAATGGCCGGAGAGGCATCATGCCTTTTCCGGCTGAATTCGTAACTTAAGCAGAATTGCCCAGGCAGACCTGTGAAATTTTTCCCGATACGAACCCTGATATCGGCCGAAGATGCTAAAAATCTAAGGGAGAAGCGCAGCTCTCTTTGCAAGCCCCCATTTACTGGCTATCGTACCCGATGTTATCGTCCCTATTACCACTACATGCCATATCCTGGTGCATAGGTTGGCCAATAGTAATAGGGGTTATAATTATTATACGGGTACATATAGGGCGTGTAAGGAGCGCTGTATCCCCCGTCGCTGTAAAGGAAGCTGTAGGCCTCTGCCATCCACATGGCCTGCTCGTAGTATTCTCGTCCCGGGCAGGTGCCGTTGTAAAATGAGCGAAGCTCACAGAAGCTGCCGTCCGGGAAGTAGCAGTATCCGTCTTTGGGGCATCCGCCGTGATTCACGCAATAAGCTTCTATTGCGTTTCTCGCCTCGCATGGACCGGACCCATAAAATCCTGAGGCATAAACCGGCGCTGCCAGTATCAACACAAAAAGGCCTGCTAGCATACATACTGCTCTAGTTTTCATAAATATCCCCCAACCTATTATTATCTATTACACTTCAATCTATGAAAGATTATTGGTGGGTGAAGGAGAAGAAAAAACGAAAATGAGGCCCTGGAGATCCAGGGTCATGATTTTGGTTTACTATTTTGCCGGTCCTACGCAATTGCTGCGGTGTCATTGGCTGGGGCGGTAATGTTCTCCGCAACAGCGGGCATGACTTCCTCAGGTGGTAGAATGACAGGGACAAGCTGATTGATGAATACCAGGTCAGTCACGCTGGCATTAGTGATTGTCACCATAGACATGCCCTCCGCGGGGGAGACTATATTCCAGCCCTCCATGAGGACTTCGGAAACATTGTACTCACCAGCAACCAGGTCTGCGAAGGCAAACTTACCATCGGCGTCAGTGGCTACGCTATCGATGACTTCCCCATCCTGTGTCAGGTTCATGGACCAGTCAGCCAAGCCGGTTTGATTATCATCTACAACCATCCCTTCAATAGAGAATGTGGGCTCAGCTTCAGGTTCAGCTACGGGCTCAACCATAGGCTCAACTGCAGGTTCAGCAACAGGCTCAACCATGGGCTCAGCGATTTCTCCCTTATTCATGCTGCCCAGCTTAGCAGGTGCCTTTTGGGTCTGCATGCCCTGTGTAGCAGCATTCTCGACGCCTACCAGCTTAACGGAGTAAGGCGTGGCAGTTCCCTGCTGGAACGAGTAGGGCATCCTGGTACTCTGAACGGCGGGGGCCTTGAGAGAATACTTGTTTGCCACCATATCCGGTGTCAGGTTATGAGCGGGAACGTTTGTTGTGAAACTGTAGTCGATTTTTTCTCCTGATTTTACACTGTAAGACGGATTTCCTGTAGCTTGATTGGTGTACCCCAGAGCAGGCATTATAAAAATGGCTGCTATCATGAGGGCCACAGTGATAGCCAGAACTTTCCTCATATTGAATACCTCCTATTCCTCTCGCACATAGCATTTATGACTGTAGCTTGAACATCCTCCCTTTTGAGAAGAATTGTCGTCAAGTCTAGTTATTCTTCATATAAATAGACTTTCATGGACAAAGACCACAATTGAGGGGCGGTATCGCATTTATCCTTTGCTTTATTCGGAGGGACGATCTGGCGGGCAGGCGGCAAAACCTTATGTGACCTGTTGGTCCTAAATATTATTCTTGTGTTTTCGTCACTTCATTTTAATGTCCGGAATTATGCTCAGGATTGCTAATAGCAGTAAGACGCAAATATATATAATTACTATTAGGATTGCTGCTACATGGAATTGAGATTAAATCCATTTTAATATAGAATTGCTATTGCATTGAACCGCTGTTTGCATAGGACAATAAATGCGACCCGTCGCAATTTATTCCAGATACGAATGCCAATCCTTCTCGGCAAGAGGAGAACGTCACGCCTTCTCGCTCTGCATTCTCTTTGACTCTTAGCATCAGATCCCTTCTGATATCTGCCGGAAGGTAGCTGCTTCCTGCAACTTTGCCACCTCTTGCAAACAGGCTCTCTAAAGCTACTGTCTCTTGCGGAAAGGCAGCGATTATTTTTTTCATGCTTCCTGGCCGGGCCTTATAAGTGGACGAGGTTACGTGCCTGGCTCCAGCTCGTGAGACGGCTGCCGCCAATTCCTCAATCTCCGCATCATTAATGCCGGGAATGATGGGATCGATTCTGGCCGAAACGGCAATACCTCTTTTTGCCAGTTCTGCCATGGCATCAAGACGCTTTGCCGGCAGTGGTGCTCCCGGCTCCAGCCTGCGGCTAATTGAGTCATTGAGCGTTGTAATGGTTATGGCCACACAGGCCACCATGCCAGCCAACAGCTCCGCATCTTGGGCCACCAGATGCGACTTCGTCACTACCTGGACGGGCAGATTCCTGCCTTTTAAAATCTGCAAACAGCCCCTGGTAAGTCTCAGCTCCTTTTCCATCGGAGGATATGGATCGGAGCTATTTGATATGGCCACCAGGCAGCCGGGCTCGACCTTTGCAGCCTCCCTGGCCAGGCGCTTTAAGAGATCGACTTTAGGGCGGCACTGCCAAAAGCGAGGGATGTAGGAGGAAGCGTAGCAGTAAAGGCAGCCATGCGGGCATCCTGTGTAGGGATTGAGGCTTAACTTGGGCGGACAGGTGCACAGCTGGCTTTTCCAGGGGTCAAAGGGTCTGAGGATCATCAGTGGTAGATCTTCTCTAGCCTCTCCAGCTCATCCGCATCCTCTGGGGAGGCATTGAGCCGAACGCCTTCAATCACCGGCTCAAGAATGCTGTATTTCTTTCCGCGTTTATGTGCTCCTTTGATCTTGAGGTTCAGGACAACCTGAGCTGTTACATCGGCACCAATCTCATCCTCATCTCTTACCAGGGATTTCAAGCGATGGGATAGAGCCATTTGATCTCTCTTGGGAAGGCCGCGCCATGCCCAGCCCACGGGCACAAGCTGCTCGCCGCTCCTTAACGCTACCTGGTATCTTGCCGGAAGCTTCTCTTTTTTGCTGCTGCCCCACAACACCCGGACGATCAGGGCGTCAAGACCATGCTCGGCTCTGATGATGAAATCACGCTCGGAAACTTCGCCGGGACGGTAGGTGGCCTGAAGATCTCGCTCTAACAACGCCCTGGCTCCGGCCTTACCAGCCCGGCTGAGGAATTCATCTACTGCATCTCTATCCTTCAATATCGCCTCTTGGGCAAGAGATATCCCTGAAAATGGCATGTTTTTGGGCTCACCAAGTATTGACAAGAGCATCTTTCGCCGATCCTGATAGGGCATACTGCAAATGTCTTTTCCCTCCAGGGCGATGAGGTCATAAGCCAGGAGAGCCGGGTGAATGCTGCTCTTGCGAGAGAGTCGGCGGCGATTGATGTATCTCAACATTTCCGCCTGGCTGCAAATCCCTTTCCTCTTAGTGCCGCCCTCCTTAGAGCCGGGATGATTGCAGCTTGCGTCATTAGAGCTAGTATTATTAGAATCAACATTATTAAAATAAGTATTATGGAGATTGTTATTATTAATATCTGTATCATAAAAGCCTATAAGGTCGGCATCTGCGACAAAATCCGATCCTATCTCCCCAAGCAACTGGGAGATGCCGTTCAGGGCAAAGGTGATATTTCGCAATTGCGAGGTGAATATACGAACTTCATTTTTTATTTTATGAACTTGTACTCGCAAGCCGGGATATTTGGGTAGAAAAGCTCCCGGTACCGTCGGCTCGCTGCTGCGAAATAACATGTTCCTGGTGGGAACTTTAGGCCGGATGGCAACACTCTCCAGCTTCCGGCTTCTTGCCATAGTTGCAATGCTGCCCAGATCCGGCATGAGGCTG
Source organism: Methanothrix sp. (assembly GCA_035527135.1). Classification (GTDB taxonomy): domain Archaea; phylum Halobacteriota; class Methanosarcinia; order Methanotrichales; family Methanotrichaceae; genus Methanothrix. Next base: position 7,139 of record DATLBD010000173.1, read on the forward strand.
TAAGCGCTGCGAATTTTCTCCTGGTCGCAGTGCAAGGCAAGAGAGAGTGCGGCAATCATTGTCATATGCCCGATGCCGACCTGCATATTTCGCAGAGCTGTGCGGGCAATGTACTTGCCCTCCAGGGGAGTTGCCTCCAGAAACAGGCCTCTTAAAAGAGCAATCTTTCTTTGCTCTGATTCCTTGCCGCTTATGCTGGAGATTCGCCTGAGACTTTCATAAACCGATAAGGCCTCGAGAGGCTCGCAAAAAAGGGAATGCTGCCCCTTTTGCCCCAGTGCCGCCTCGGCCACTATTCCCATCTCCTCCATCCTCTCTCGCTGTAATGAGACGTCTAGATCAGATACCTCCGCCAAAGCTGCCGTGAGAGCCTCTGGGCCTATGCCCATCTCTCTCTTTTCCCAGGGTGGCCACAGCTCGCCTAAAAGCAGCCGCACGGCTGGACAGAGCATATCTGGCTCAGGCTTAATCTCAGCTAGAAGGTCCGCCGCCAGATCGACCTTTTGGCTTCGTGGGGCCTGAGAGATCTCTTGCAGAGCTTGGGCAATTCGAGAATAGCGCATTTACCTCGCTATCTTGATCTTCTTCAGATCCTCTGCCCTCTTGGCCAGATTCTCAATCATGCCGTCCAGCTCTTTTAGAAAAGATTGGGTCTCCTCCGTAGTCACAGCTCCCGGAGCTGAAGCCTTGATCAATCCCTCCTGCTCTAAAACGCGCAAGGAATAGCGTACCTTGTGGCTGGGTATTTTTGTCTCCTCCGCCAGCTTGAGGATGCCAATGGGCTCGTTCTCCACCACTTGCTTGAGGATGACCAGGTGCCGTTGCAGCATCTCAAGCTCACCGCTCACCTTCTCGGTCAGAATTGATATCACATCCGCTCAAGGGATAAACAATACTAATTCGAGTGATGGGCATATAATTCCATCGATTGACATGGCATGTGCTAGCACAGAAAATCAAAAACAAGATCAAAAACAAGAAAAGGACAGAGATGGAGACAAGCCAAATCGAGGCCCTGCAGTCTCCGACAAGGAGATAGGGCAACCTGCCCCCATTTCTGCTTGATATGCTGCTTTTTCTTAGTAGCGCGCCCGGCGAGAGAGGAAGTCTATGCCGTGCTTGGAGGTCACACGCCGACTCATGTCCTTTCCCAGTATTTGCGGGGACGATACACCTGTGACCACAAGCATGGTCCGCAGGGTATGCTCCAGGTTCTGGTCTATCTGCGCACCCCAGATTATGCGAGCATCGGGGTTGATCTTCTGGTAGACCTCGTCTACTACAGTCTCGGCATCCGTGATGGTCATATCCGGGCCACCCACAACGTTTACCAGGGCCGAGGTGGCGCCCGATACATCCACATCCAGGAGGGGACTGCGCAGAGCCTTCATGACGGAGTCGCGCGCCTTTTCCTCACCTTCTGCCTCTCCCATGCCGATCATGGCCACACCGCCGTTGGTCATGACTGTTCTTACATCGGCAAAGTCCAGATTGATCAGTCCGGGCCGGGTGATCAGCTCAGTGATGCCCTTGACGGAACGCATCAGTACCTCATCGGCTACCTTGAAGGCAGCCTGCATGGGGAGGTTTGGAACCGCATCTAAGAGCCGGTCGTTGGGCACCACGATTACCGTGTCCGAAACCTCTCTCAGCCTCTTTAAGCCGGCTTCGGCATTCTGCATTCTGATAGAGCCTTCCGCACTGAAGGGGATGGTGACGATGGCGATGGTGAGGGCCCCCGCCTCGCGTGCGGCTTCCGCTACTATCGGAGAGGCTCCTGTGCCCGTCCCGCCGCCAAGGCCACAGGTGACAAAGACCATATCCGCTCCGTCCACAGACGCTTTGATCTCATCGATA
>DATLBD010000174.1:0-16146 GCA_035527135.1 Methanothrix sp.
GGCAGAATTTGAGAGGATGCCTTTTGAAGAAAAGGTATCTTATCTTGTAGAAAACCTGAAAGAATTGCCCGACGAGCTGGTGGAAGAGGGCATAGAAGTGCTGGCGAAAGCAGGTGAGACGGAGTACGCCGCCGTTTTAGCTAGAGATAAAGGAATGATCGATAAGGCTATCGCCGTTCTGGTGGGTGCGGGAGACTATCTCTGGGCGGCATTGATTGCCAAGAACGCGGGCCAGGGTGCTCTTTCCAAGAAGCTCTACCGGGACGGCCTGCAGTATTACATCGAGATGGAGATGTTCGGAAGAGCCATTTCTGCTGCAAATGCCTTGGGCCTGCCCTCTGATGAGATCGATGATCTATACCGGAGGGGCGTTCTTAGAGAGAGCAGAGATGTCGATCTCGCCCACAGCAGAGATATGATCGATTGCGCTATGCAATCCCTTGATATCGCCATCATTGGCAGGGATGATGAGCTATCCCAACAGGTTATAAAAGCCTTGCATGAGGAGCGAGAAAAAAGAGCAAAAGAAGATCAAGATAAAATGTAAGTTAATTGCTTGATCTGGATCATTGGGCCAGTGGCTCTGATCCTTTGCACCCCCTATTTGCGACCTTCTCTGTGCAAAAACCGTGATCCTCGACTGACCATGAGGAAGCAAAGGCGTTAAACGATTAAGTGATTCGCGAACGAGCATTCACTGCGAATTCCTTACTTATCTTTGAACCTGATTTCCAGAGACATCAGATCCTCTGCTACAATAGTCCTCTCAAAGATGGATTTCGCCTCTCTTAAAAGCTGGGAGGTATCCTCAGAGTACCGAGAGCTTATATGCGTTAAGACTAGCTGCCCTACGTCAGCGTTTTTTGCTATTTCTGCCGCCTCTGTAGCTGTGCTGTGCTTCGTTTCCCTGGCCCATTCCTCCATATCACTAGCCAAAGCACAGTCATGGATGAGCAGATCCGCGCCCATGCTGGCCAGCTGCACAGAATTACAGGGCCTTGTGTCTCCAGTGTAGACGATCTTTCTGCCCGGCCGGGAGGGCCCCATAACCTGATGAGGCTCTATCTTCTTTCCGTCTACCTCTATCACCTGACCATGCTGCAGCTTTCCGAAGAGCGGTCCGGGCGGTATGCCAAGGGAGATGGCAGCATCACGATTGAATCGACCCAGGCGCATGTCCTCCTCTAATGAGTAGCCGAGGCTGGGCACACTATGATGGGTTGAGATGGCCCTTACCTGACAGCCCTTCATTTTCAGCACGTCTCCGGGCTCAAGGTCGATCGCCTGGACATCGAAGTTGCGGGAGAAGTAGCAGACTGACTTGAAGCTCTCCACCAGACGCACAGTATGCATGGGACCGGCGATGGTAATTGGATTTTCTCTTCCCTGAAAGGCTAAAGTCTCCAGGAGACCGGGAATGCCTAAGATATGGTCGGCGTGCAGATGAGTTAAAAAAATGTAGTTTAGGCGCATCATGCCCGTTCTCGCACGCATCATCTGCCTTTGCGTGCCTTCTCCGCAGTCGAAGAGCATCATCTCTCCCTCGCGATTGATCAGGATGGCCGAAGGATTTCTCTCCGGCGTAGGAAGTGATCCGGCAGTTCCCAGGAAGGTCACATTTAGCATCTTCAGCCTCGTTAGAGTTATCGGAGCTGAGACACATGTTTTCACATATCATCTTTTGCATCGACATACTGCAAGGAGACATAGAAGAGTACTGGAAAATGCTAAGAAAGCTGGAAGATCAAAAATAGTTCGGACCGATGGCCTACTGGCTGATCAGTACAAGAGAAGGACTACCAGGCATCGATGGTGGCATTATGGAGAGATGGCATCCTTTTAGGGCCACGATTAACACCATTAGACGTAACTTCTGTAGACGAATTTATGGCAAAAATTGGCGAGAATGGGGTCGCGCAATATCGCCAAAGAAGGCAGCCCCTGATGCAGGATGGATGGCTTTACTGCTCGGATGCGGGGGGAACATCTTCGGCATCATGCAGGAGAAAAAAGAAGCTCGCTAGATCGTAAGTTGCGCAGAAGCGAATTAGGTCATCAGAACTGCTTTGTCAGCTAAAGTGGATATGCAAAATATGCAAGACCAAAATGTGTAAAACCAAAACCTTTATCAGATAAAAGAGACGGCATTGAATTGGTGTAGGAAATGGATGCAATTACTATTGTCGAGTGGCTTCAGGCCCTTTTGATACTGGCAATCTTCCTTGGAATAATGGCGACGAGCTTCAAGGTCTGGCGCTGGAACTACGCGACTCCGCCCAGATAGATCTGCGCAAAGGCAGATCTAGCAGTTAATTTATTTTCAATTTCGCCATGATAGCTAGCGGTTTAAGCTCTTTTTAAATTGCTGAGTTTGCAACTTTGGGTATATTCATGCGGCACTATCCCTAGAGCCAAGGCCCGGCTTGCACGGCAATAGATGGCTGAAAAGCTTGCATTGTATTAGAGGGCTGCAAATTTTGGATTCTAAAAAAAATGCCTAAAAAAATTTGATGTAAAAAGATTAAAATGCCCCATCACGGCCAGATCGAAGGAGGAGCACTGCTAACAGCATTCCCAACTATCGGTCTTGCCACCGATACTGCGCCAGTTATTGCTTGAACGGAGGTCTGCGTGAATGCATACCCAGGAAATCCGGCACTTACGAGATAGACGCCAGTTGCCACATCAATGGCATAATACCCAGCAGGGTCCGTCGTTGTGGAGAATTTTCCGCCCTCATTATTGGAGGCTGTCACCTTAACGCCAGGCATGCCCTGACCGCTCTGATCCAGGACCCTTCCAGCCAGGCTAAAGGAGGTAGGATAGCTTCCCGAGTCCACCATGATGGATAGATTATTGCTGGCCATTCCCGCCGATACAAAGCGATAGATGTGCTGACCAAGAGAATCCGCATAAATGCCGTTTATCCTGTACCAGCCCGGCGTGACATAGCCCTGGTTTAAGATTTGGCGGTTATAATCGTAAAGCAGGAAGCTGCCCTTCCCGTTTACTCGCGTCCAGAGCACATACTGCTCCCCTAAAGACACCCCACCCTGTGTTAAAAGGTCCTTGCCCCTTTGCAGGTAAAGCTGATTAGCCAGCTTCTCGCTACCTCCCACAGCCAGTCCTTCACTTGCCGGATCAGCAGGCTCAAGTAGCAAGCTGAAAGTGCTCATGCCTGCCCCGTAGGGGTCCCACTCCGGTCTTCCTGCGCTAGAGGGGCTCAAGTAGTCCGGTATAACGGTGCTGACCTGATTGCCACTTGATACAGGAGTTCCCATAAAGTTACGGCCGCTCTGATCGTAGGCTTTAGAGCCTCCCATGCCCTGTGAGGCGGACAGTCCAACGAAAAACAGGGCAAATATCAGCCCTGCAATAATAAATATGATCTTCCTCATACTGAAATCCCCGTGAGTTTATAAGCCGCTAAGCACTTAAATGTTATTGCCTTTGGTCTTTCTATCAACTCTGCAAGACCTCTGCGAGAACCTGGCTTCTCAAAACTAAAGCAGGCAGTATATATGCGGTTATGCGGTCGTGATCACATTTATAAATGAAAAGTGCATTCATGCAAGGCATGGCAGCGCAACATATGATGGTATAATAATTGTATAATAAGAGTTGCACCAACTGAGCAAATATAGGAAAATAAGAAAAGATGAGAAACGATAAGAAGAGCAATTCAACAAGGCAAAAAAAAATATAAATAATGAAAATATGAGTAAATAGCTTATAACAGTCATGTAATGGAGGAGATCTATGTATCACGTCAGGATCGGTGGAGTCTGTCTGCTTCTATTAATAATAGCTGCGGCTCTGCCAATTGATGTATTGGCGCAAACCCCTCAGACTGCGACCAGCTCAGCATCTGAGAGCGATAATGCAGCGAATGGGGCGGCTCCAATCATAAGCCAGAGCCTGCTCTCCAAGAGCACACAGGGAGAGACAGTATCTGCTGAAAAACTGGCCAAACGAAACACGGGGCTCAAGCCCCTGGCATCTGCTGCGCAGGCCGTAAAATCCGAACCATCTGCAGCCCCGGAAGAGGCTGCAAGCAAAGAAGCCCCTGCCACGGAAAGCAATGCCGCACAAGCAACTGCCAGCCAGGAGCCTGCCCAAATCGCTGCTCCTTCCACTGAGACGGCAAATAAGGAAAGCACGCCAGCAGAGGAAGCGACAATAACGCCGGATATGATCCAGACGGAAGCACCTGTAGAATCGCCTGCAGAATCGCCTGTAGCATCGAACGATGTGGTCGAGACGAATCAGGTAGAAACTGCTGCTGCACAATCTACTGTTGCCCCTCCCGAGGATGTGGCTCTAGGAACAGTGGTTTCCGATAACACAACAACGGCCGCGACCACGGACCTGCAAAATACCACATCCAGTGAACCGGAAACTGTGCTCGATAACGCTTCTGTTAATGCTTCTGTTAATGCTTCCGAAAATGCCACGGAAGTTGAGGCTGTACAGGCCGCGAAGGAAGCTGATGAAAATGAAAATCCAAATAACCGCATCTGGCGGGAAGGAATCAGTCCTGACGAGTATACCTGGGATTATAAGAGCTTCTCCGGATTTTTCTACAACATGAAGAATGATGTCGGCACAGAAAAGCTGACCGTTAAGCTGCAGGGAACGAGCCGATCCATTGATTCCGGCGACCTGAGATATAGCACAAGTGCTGAGCTAACCGATTTTGAATTTGGTGATTGGGGTACCTATCAGGTCATAGGTTTCATGGCCGACAAGTACTTTGCAGGATACAAGACCAGCGATCTCTTCGACCGGGACGTGAGCCTCATTAACGAAGGGCAGCTGAGAAGAGTGCTTATAGATAGCGATGATGAGAGCACAATAACCACGGGATCGGTTTTCTCTTTAGAAGAGGGATATGAGCTGCGCATCAAGCAGATAGATATCAACGGCAATAAGGTCTATCTGGCCCTGGCCAAGGACGGAGATGAGGTGGACAGCAAAGTCGTCTCCCCAGATAGTGTAAAGAGTTCCACTTATCAGTACAAAGTGGACATATCTGGAGAGGACGTGCCCATCGTTATGGCCCATATCTCCAATGTCTTTGCCAGCACCGAGTCCGATCTGGTCACTGTGGATGGTATCTTCCAATTATCTGATACTTACGCATCCGTAGAAAGCGGAGACGAGTACGACAAGATGAAAGTGACAGGTGTCTCGGATATAGGCGTGGAAATGGAAAACGATAATTCCTTCTCTTTAAGAAAAGGAAGCACAACCAAGATCTTCGGCGATGTGGGATTTTTGGTTGCAGATGCAGAAACGCTGCGCTTTGCGCCCGTGGTGGATAGAGCAGGCCCCCAGGAAGTGAGGGGCACAGTGATAGATCCCTCCAAGATCGATGAATTTACATGGACGGTTTACAACTTCGAGGGCTTCTACTACGATATCGATGACGATGTGGGAACAGAAACCCTCACAGCCAAGATAAGCGGCAAGACCAAGATCGATGAGAAGGATCTGATCTATTCCACGAGTCCTCAGCCGGTCAGTTTCGAGTTTGGAGGTTGGGGCGATTATGATGTCATCGGCTTTATGGCGGACAAGTTTTTCGCAGGATATAACAATACAGCTTTCACTGATGATATCAGCGCCATCAACGAGGGCCAGCTCAGACGGGTCTTGATTGACGACGACAAGAGCCGGACCATAGCCAGTGGATCTGTTCTTTCCCTGGAAGAGGGCTACGAGCTGCGCATCAAGCAGGTCGACCTCAATGGAAACAAAGTGTACCTTTCATTGGCCAGGGACGGAGAAGAGGTAGACAGTAAAGTCGTCACTCCTTCTTCCGACTCCAAGGACAGAGCCTCCAGTTACCTGTACAAGGTGGACATAGGCTCGGAGAAGGATGTGCCCATAATCGCCGCTCATGTCGAGAGCGTATTCCGCAGCACCGAGTCAGATCTGGCCACGGTGGACGGTATCTTCCAGGTCTCCGATAGTCCGGAGTCTGTAGAAGAAGGAGAGATACACGGCCGGATGAAAGTGGAGTCATTAGGCGATGACGGCATCACCATGCAAAACGATGGCTCCATCAGTCTGGGAAGAGGCAAGACCATAGAGATCATGGACAACCTGAAGCTTGAGGTTGCCGACAGCAGCAAGAGGCTAATGGCGCCTATCGCCCTCAAAGCAGGAGAGGGCGAGGAGATGACCCTCAGCGTGCCTGCGGCAGTTGTCAACAGGCCGGCAACCATTAGCGTCAAGTCAGGCACCTCCAGTCTGAACGGTGTTCAGATCCTGTTGAATGGAAGCTCCGTTGGAACTACTGATGTCTCAGGATCGCTCAGCTACACGCCCACCAGCCTCGGCACGGTCAAGGTCATTGCCAAGAAGAAGGGCTATAACGACGGCCAGGCCAGCATGATTGTAAGGACGGCATCCGAGGCTGCAAGCCTGTCTGCATTCGAGCAGGCCAATGCCACATTGACCAATCAGCTCACCATCAATGCACCGGCAGAGGTCATCAAGGGAGAAAACTTCCTGATAACCGTTGTGCAGGGCATCAACCAGACGCCTGTGGATGCAGCAGCCTTATTCCTGGATGAAGAGGGCATTGGTAGCACCGGTGCTCAGGGAACGATGACCTACTCTGCTAATGTCACCGGCGAGCATACCTTGAAGGCAGAAAAGGAGGGCTTCAATTCCGCCACCAAGAAGATCATGATAGCCTCATCTCTGAGGGTCATTGAGCTGACGGTGCCGGATAAGGCCTACGCAGGCAGCGAGATGAAAGTCTCCGCTATTGTAAATAACGTCGGAAGCAACGACGACTCCCGCTTGCTAGAGCTGAAGGCCAATGACACCATTGCGGACTCCAAGAATGCAACTGTGAAAGCAGGTGAGAACTCCACAGTCAGCTTCAGCTACAAACCCAAGGATCCAGGATTGACAAGAATCAGCCTGGATGGACAGAGCAAGACGGTGAATGTGGAGAAGGCGCAGAGCAACACCTGGCTCATCGCCCTGATCCTGATACTACTCATAGCCATCGGGGCCGGGTACTATCTCTACTCGACAGGAGAGCTGGACAGTTTGCAAAGGCAGGTCAAGAAGATGATGCAAGGGCGATGAGCAGAGTCGCCCTTAGCATTCCTTTTTTTTTACCTTTTTGAAAAAATAAGCATTTTATTAATCATTTCAGGCATTTTCATGTTTTGGCTTTCTTCCAGCCTTGCTGGCAATCCTTGCCCATTTTTTAGGCAGCATGGGAATTATTGATATACCCTGACGTTTTCTCTCATGGCACTGTATAGCACAGGTAACGGAAATCAAATTTCACCAGGGTATGAAAATGAATTACTGGCAACCGAAATTGGAGCTCATGGAGAGAAAGGAGCTTGAAGAGCTGCAACTGCAGCGGCTCAAGAGCGTTGTAGAGAAGGTTTACAAGAACGTTCCCTTTTACGAGAACAAATTCAAGCAGGCGGGCATCACCCCGCAGGACATCAAGAGCCTCAAGGATCTGGTGAAGCTTCCCACTACTAAAAAGCAAGACCTGCGGGACAACTATCCTTTCGGCCTCTTTGCCGTTCCGCTTGAAGAGGTCGTGCGGGTGCATGCCTCCTCCGGCACTACCGGAAAGCCCACTGTAGTCGGCTACACGGCCAAAGACATTGAGACCTGGTCGGATCTCATGGCCCGGGACTTCGTGATGGTCGGAGTTGAGAAGAGCGATATCTTCCAGAACGCGGTGAACTACGGCTTTTTCACGGGAGGGCTGGGAGTGCACTACGGAATTGAACGCATGGGGGCCATGGCTGTGCCCTCCGGTGTGGGCAACACGGAAAGGCAGCTGGAGATCATGATGGATTTCGGGGTGACGGTGCTGCACTGCACTCCCTCCTACGCGCTTTATCTGGCGGAGACGGCTAAGGCGAAGGGCGTGGTGGACCGGCTCAGTCTTCGCATCGGCTGCTTTGGAGCCGAGCCCTGGTCGGATGAATCGAGAAAGGAGCTGGAGGAGACGCTACACATCAAAGCCTATGACTCCTACGGCCTCTCCGAGATGATGGGTCCAGGGGTGGCCTTCGAGTGCCAGGAGCAAAACGGACTGCACATCTGGGAGGACCACTTCCTCATTGAGATCCTGGATAAAAATGAGCAGCCCTGCGCACCGGGAGAGCCGGGAGAACTGGTCATAACTTCGCTGACCAAAGAGGCCATGCCTCTCATCAGATACCACACCGGCGACGTGACCTACATCATGGAAGAGAAATGCGGCTGTGGACGGGTCAGCAGAAAGCTGCACAGGTTCCTGGGGCGAGCGGACGACATGCTCATTGTGCGCGGCATCAACGTCTTCCCCAGCCAAATAGAGGATGTGCTGGTCTCCATTCCCGAGATCGGCAATTACTTCCAGGTGGTCGTGGACAGAAAGAAGCACGGTCTGGACGAGATCAGCATCCAGGTAGAACTGAAGGACGAGGCCTTCACCGGCGAACTCTCGGACCTGGCAAGGATCCAGAAGAAGACGGAGGAGAAGCTGAAGTCCGTGCTCAATGTGAGAAGCAAGATCGAGCTGGTGGAGAAAGGCTCCATTCCCAGGACGGCCGGAAAGTCAAAGAAGGTCGTGGATCTGCGAGATGTCTACGCCAAGGACGAGAAAGCAAAGAAAAAGAGCTGAATCTGCAGCATGCTTCCTGCAGCTTTTATCATTTTTTAAAAATCATCTTTTTTTCCGGCCCTTTTCTTTTTCCATCAAAAAAATATTAGCAGGTCCCTACAAAATGGAGGCTACTGGCGAACGATCACCGTTCGGCCGGTTAGTTGAGCCAGGAACCAGGGATCTTCCATGAAATAAGGAGAGCTAAAGTCAGGCGGGAAGTAGCTGGCCAGGTTCTCGGTACTGTTCAGGATGATAGGCGTTTTATTCTCTACAAAGGACGGATAGTAGATAGTAGAGGCTCCAATGGGCTCCAGGGTACCGTTGGTCAGATGCTGGCCTTTTGGCACAGTTCCCCAAGCCCACAGGCCACCGCTCGGCTCTCGAACTACGCTCCGATCACCGTTATTGATCAGCCAATTCTTGCCATACTCCCCGCTGATCTGCACAGGCTGAGCTAGAGTCGGCAGCAGACATAATGCGACTATTGCTAATACTGCTAGTGTCAATCTATTTTGAAATACGATACTCATAAATAACTCCTCAAAATTTATGAGTATGTTAAGCAATAAAAGCTTTCCGCTCCTCTCGGCCTTGGCCGGGCTATCTAGCAACCTGGCAGATCAGATCCCGGCTGATGACCTCGCTCTCGTCTACTGCGGACAGTAACTCGTCGTGAATGGAGCTTTGCGAGTAGTAGAGCGTCACCAGCACACCTGCCTCCTTTGTCGCTTCTATGGCGGGCAGGAAATCGCTATCTCCGGTTACGATGACCGCCTTTTGGATCATCCTTCCGCAGCTAAGCCGCACCAGATCAACGGCCAAAGCGATATCTACCCTCTTTTGTATGAACTCGCCGCCCACACAGCCCAGGCGCCCCAGCTTCACCTCAAATCTGGGAAGCTTTCGTAGTGTGTAGACGAACTTGTCCATGGAAGCAAACCTGCGGCGCTCATCCTCTGTGGGAGGGCTGCTCTGGTAAGGCATGCAATTATAGTAGTAGGTCCTTAACCGCTCATATTCACCGCAAAGAATATCCGAAAATCCAGCTAGGTCGATCTTGGGTTTGCCAAAATCAACATCAAGAATCTTGGTTAAATAAGCACCATCAATAAATACCGCTGCACGACCAGCCAAAACTTTTGTCCCACCTTAATTCATAATTACTGCCATCCCCTCCGAACGGCAGTGGCCATTATCTCTACGCCCTCTATCATTAAATGATATATCAAATTTATGTTCAGTTCAAACCCAGCTTCTTTGATGGTCAAGATTCTACGATCAGCTATAAAAATATATGGTACACTGCCTGCCGATACATTCCATTCTCCGCCCAAGGGCCGGCCCAGGCAGTAAACCGGATATTGCCCTGATTTTTTTTAATTCCTTCGCGAGATAACCGCCTTTTTCTTTTATTGACCTTTTGCTTCCTGGCTTTTTGCGATCTCCACCAGTTTTATCTCGAAGGTTAAAGTCTGCTCGGAGAGCGGATGGTTGGCATCGAGAGTGATTGTGCTCCCTTCAATTTCTGTGATCTGAACGGGAACCATAACTCCATTGGAAGCGCTGACCTCAAGAGTCATGCCCTCCGCAGGAACTATCTCCTCCGGGAGATCCTTTTTATCAATTTTAAATACTCGATCTTCCCTGTAGCTGCCATAGGCTTTCTCCGGAGGGATCTGCACGATCTTGGATTCGCCGGGACTCATTCCTACAACAGCCTCTTCAAATCCAGCAATGAGACTGCCACAGCCTAATTCGAACTGCAGGGGATCGGATCCTTCCGAGGTGTCAAAGAGGACGCCGGTATCTAGCTTGCCGCTGTAATGCACCTTTACAGTATCACCCATTTTCGCTTGTGCCATTGAAATCCGCCTCTCATTTTTAATCTATTAGGAAAATGCCAGTTTGATACTTGTAGCTTCAACTATTTAGGTGAAACCACTGTGGCACTGTGGCGGTCAAGAGATAACTGGACCGAGAGCTGGACCCGGGCAACTATTTTATAATAATGAAAATATTTTAAGAAATAAGGAGATAAGGAAAAGGTCTAATATTCTAGTAGCATCGTCGTAGCGATCATTTAATAGGCAAAGAAAAAGATAGATTGTCAAGAAAGAACGACTCTGAATAAAGCAAAGCTAATTCCAACAAGGTGAAAACACAAGTGAAAACACAAGGTGAAATTAAGATATGAGAAGATGGAAGTCTGATCGAGGGCTTGAAGCCAGAATGCTCCTTACTATGGGCCTGCTGACCGTGCTCTATCTGGGATTTTTGGCCTTTTTGCTAAGCATGGGCACAAGTCAGATAATGATAATACTGTTCATGGGCGGATTCATGTTCCTGCAGTATTTTTACTCCGACAAGATGATCCTGTCATCCATGGGCGCGAAGATCGTCACAGAGAGCGAAGAGCCCCAGCTTCATGACATTGTAAGAAGGCTTTGCCAAAACGCAGACCTACCCATGCCCAAGATTGCTGTAGTGAAGACCAGCATGCCCAATGCCTTTGCCACCGGCAGAAATCAGAAAAATGCCGTGGTAGCCGTGACGACGGGAATCATGCAGCGGCTCAACAACAGCGAGCTGGAAGCGGTATTGGCCCACGAGCTGACTCATGTCAAGAACAGGGATATGATGGTCATGACTATTGCCACCTTCCTCTCCTCCATTGCTCAGATAATGGTGCAATGGCTGCCGTTCCTTGGCGGAGGCAGTCGCGATCGCGATTCTGGCAGCAACTTCATATTGCTGTTCTTGGTCTCCCTGATAGTCTGGATCGTGAGCTTCATTCTCATTCGCACCCTCTCCAGGTACAGGGAGTTCGCAGCCGACCGAGGCGCGGCGATCATTACCGGACAGCCGTCTCAGCTTGTTTCTGCACTAAAAAAGATCAGTGGCTTTAAAGTGCCCACGGAAGACCTGAGAAAGGTGGAAGGGCCGGTCAGCGCGCTCTTCATAACGCCAGCCATCTCCGGATCGTCTTTCATGAAACTGTTCTCCACCCATCCCAGCCTGGAAGCCAGAATCGCAGCTTTAGAAAAGATAGAGATGGAACTGGAGGCCTGAGATGGGGTTCTTGGACTCCATCCTGGGAAAAACCAAGCTGCCCGAGGCCAAGACGGACAAGCTCTTCGCCATCTCCACCGCCGCCATTACCCTGGAAGCCAGCCTGGGCTACAAGCCGGACGGCGCAGCCGGTGTTTGCATCAAGCCCATGGAATCGTCCCGCTACGAGGCAGCTCGTACCGAGATAGAGGAGCTGCTCAAGATAAGCATGAAGGAGACGGGCACGAAGTACAAAATCGAGAAGGATGAGTACAATTATGTCTGGGTGGTTTTGGCTGACCCGGATTTCGAAGATCTGGTGACAGGCATCCAGATGGTCAGCCAGATCCTGATGGAGCAGGGCTTCGGAACGCAGCTTCTGGCCGCAGTCTACCGCTTCAGGGGCGAGGCTGTCATCTACTGGATTTACAATTTCAAGCTGGGCTCGTACTATCCCTTTGTCCCGGCAAGCGGCCGGCAGCGCGATACATCCAGGGAGTTTCGGCTGAAGTCTCTGATGGAAAGAGAGATGCCTATTGAGAAGGACGAGGGCAAGTGGTATCCTATGTGGGGGATGCCGCTCTAGGCTCTTCGCTATTCTAAGTGGCTAACTTCAAATTATAGCTAAGCAGAGCTACGGTTTTACTAAATGCGAAGGGTTTTGTATGAATCCGCCGCATGACAAAATCAAGCGTGGCTCAATAGGTCTACCGATCCACGGAACGCGTATGCGTCTGATCGACACCGAAGGTAAAGACGTTCCACAAGACCAGACCGGTGAAATCGTCGTCCGGAGAGCAAGGGAGTGATGGCAGGTTACTGGGGCGACCCTTCCAACACGGAAAAGTCATTCATTGATGAATGGCTCAGAACCGGAGACCTGGCTCACCAGGATGGAGGAAGGATACTTCTTTTTTTTGTTAGATGGATCAAGAACATCATCGTCAAGGGCGGCTCCAATATTGCACCCCCCGAGATCGAAGAAGCCATCGCTGCCCACCTGTCGGTGGAGGCATGTGGAGTTATCGAAGACCCCGATCCAGCCCTGGGAGTAGGTACATTCACGCCTTCGTCGTCCTCAAAGCCAGCCCAGATGCCATCCCGTCCTACGCCAGAGGAACTCGCCCGCATTCGTCAGCACAAAGCTTTCACCCCTCAAAGTCCCAGATCGCCGGACCTTTGTGCCAGAACTCCCTCGCGCTACTCTAGGAAAGATAGACCGCAAGCATCTTGCGGCTTTTTCCAGAAGTCAGTTGTGAGTGGTGGCAATGGCGAGAAATGCGCCAAAACCAGATACCTTGGCAGTCTACCGTTTTCGCCTAGCTTTCAAGCTGTCAGCAACATGATGAGTGGTATAGTCAGCAGAGAAAGGCCATAGGTAGCCACTACCAGAGCCGAGGCGGTAGCGCCATCACAGCCATATCTATCGGCCAGGACCGCTGCCACAGTGCCTGAAGGCATTGCCGTCTCGATCAAGAGGATTTCGGTTTCCATGGATGGAAAAAACTCAGTCTCGGCGATGGTGAAGGCGATGAGAGGTTTGGCAATCAGCTTTATCACAGCCGCGGCAATTATGATGTAGCTCAAACTCCTGAGAGGTATGGGCCTGAGCATGAGGCCAATGGTCAGGGCCACGAAGATCGGCAGAGATTCGCCGATCAGGTCCAGTATCCTGAAAGCTATGGTCGCTGCAGGGCCGGTCAGCGTAAGGTTGAATTGAGCGATGGCAAGGCCTAAGATAAGAGCGATAAATATGGGCGAAATGAGGAACGCCTTCAGTCCCGATGTGGGGGAGCTGCCCTCCGGCCGACCGAAGTACATGGCCACTGCCACACCCACTGTGAAGATCAGAATGCCTACACCAATCTCGCTAATGATTACGGCCTCGGCCAGGATTGCTGGTTGTCCGGAGAATGCCTGGCTGACCAGGGCGTATCCCAGGGTGGAGGAGCTGCCAAAGGAGGCCACCAGGATGAAGGCACCCAGTGTTCTGGACTCCAGTTTCAGGGCTCTGCCCACAAGCCAGGCCAGCATCATGCAGACCAGGAGGGAGATCATCATGGCCCCCACTGCCAGCAGCTCGTCTTTCGCCAGAGGCTGCCGGGAGAGGCTGGTAAATATCAGAGCCGGCAGCGTGAAGTCGGTGACTAGCCGTCCGAAAACCGGCTTTTGCTGAATGGTAATCACTGATTTGTACCTCAGCAGAAGGACGACAAGAATCAGGCCTATTATAACGGCCATGGATTGTATGAGGCTGGAATAAAGGGACTGAATTTGGAAATCCTCCAATGCTTTTATGACCGGATTGTTTCATCGCATAGAAAAATCTTATGACTGCAGTGCGGGCCTTGCCAATGCCGATGACGCATCTTTATCTAGACCCGTAATATCTTGGATCGAAATTTCGCAGAAATCATCAAGAGATTTGGAAAGGCACTAATCCAAATCTGCATTCAGATTGTGGTCAAGATCGCAAAAATGGAATGCGGCGATTTAGAGTCCCCCTCGCATCCTGATAATGAAGCTCGTCAAAGACATCTACCTTATTTCCTTTCTGAATTAAGCTCATCGCAATACTCATCAAATTCAAGTCTGTTCACGATGGTCACTAATCCGTTCGGTTTTTTGCCGTGAGACGATAATGAGCTGCTTTTCATCCATTCTCTGGATTTCGTCCTCTGCGTAACTATATAATAGATTCTAAAATCTCTGCGGTGGGTTCCCCGAGCCTTGGCCCGATCGTGAAGCCGGTGAATTTCTTCCCGTCGAAGCTGAAAGGAGGGGGCATTAACTCCACATGCGTTCGTTTCGGATTTTTGTCCTTAGGGGCGGCAATGATCTTCCCAGAGTTTCGAACGTAAGGATCCTCGAAGGTTTGGCGTATCTCATCAACCGGGGCGCAAGGGATTGTTGCTGGGTGTCATAAAGGATCGCAATCCTGATCCCTGAAGGATACTTGAAATCGGCTGCGCGGAAGGTGCCCAAACTTTTCTCCTGGCAGAGCAATTCCCAAAAGCAAGAATCTATGCAGTGGAAATCGCCTGCCAAAAGCTCCAAAAAGAACAAGAAGGAATAACTAAATAGCATCGTCAAATAATACCATAGTCAGCCAATGAGCCGATTAGATAACTGGGCACTATTTATTCAGCCCCTAAGGGCAATAGGCATCAATTCAGGCTCAAAAGACGTGAGCGAAGGAGTCGAAATAAAATGGCATATAAAATTAAATGTGAAGTAGTCAGCATCGCAGGAGATAAGGAGACGTGCATAGGTGCAGCAAAGATGAAAAAAGGTGAGGAATTCGTTCTTGAGGCAAGAACGCCGGAAGGCATGTGTGTGCGAGCATTCAATGCCATCTTTCCTTCGGCCTTTGCCATGCGATACAGTGAGAAAATGCCCTGGGAAAAAGGAGAAGGCTATGTGGATGTGACCTGTCCAGATGGAATTATAGTTGTCAGGTTGAGTCGCATTAAGGATAAAGCGGATCAGATTTGATGCGAGAATAGCACTATCTTATTTTTATATCCTCGGGGAGAAGCATTTCTTGCGATGTATCTTATCCGAAATTTTGCTCGGCTGGGCATACTCTATCTCGAATGCTTAGAGAACGAATTGCCCCTACCATCTGTAGCTTTGACCCCACGGATTGCTTTGCTGGTGATTATGTAGAATAAATGCTTTACAAGTACGATTTTTGGAGAAGGATTGGGGAACTTCTTCTCAGACACAATCATCCTGCCCTTGAACGAGTAATTGATTTGCGTGAATGCAAAAAAATTCCAATCAAATTCATCAGAATAGCACATCTATGGGTCATCATGACCGATTTGAATATCTTCATAAGCTTGAGAAGGTTCTGCAAACCCATAATGCTAAATTTATCTGGGCCCACCGTGGCGCATCGCGCCGCGTAATCCATAAGAACTACGCTAAAATGGTTAAGGAAATGTTGAATAGATATAATAATATATATGTGAATATTTCCTGGATCGTCTACGCCGATATTGTATGCAAGGATCAAGAACCAAAAAAAAAGCTGGGTAGATCTTATCAAGGGCCATTCGGACGGATTTGTGATAGGAAGCGATCTGTGCGACTGCTTTGAAAAATTAGGAAAAACAATGGCTCGCTACAACAAACTGATTGGGAAACTGTCGGCTGAAGAAGCGAGCAATGTCTTGTATAAGAACGCAGGTATGTGTTTAGCTGGACAGCTTTGCGGTTAGCATTTGTAGCTTGTCCAGCCCTCTCTGTCCCCAAGTTGCCAGTGTCGTCATGATTCGCTCATGAATAGATGTTCCTTTATCATTGCGAAACGTGCCCAAGATCTTTCTCAAAACCACATGGGGTCGCAACGCTCTCTCTGCTCGATTATTGGTCGGTTCTACACCAGGATTAATGATAAACGTAAACCAGTAGTCAAACCCGTTGTTGATTTTGCCGATGAATTTCCGGAC
>DATLBD010000175.1:0-18408 GCA_035527135.1 Methanothrix sp.
CGAATTTTTATCGTCGCATTCCCGGCTCTCCTTTGCATAAACCGATTTACAAGAGCCTCATTACCAATCTAATGCAGTATGTTGACACACACCTATAAATAATAAAGTCTGCAGTCAATTTCACAATTAAAAGCCCCCCAAGCAGCATCTATGCAGTGCAATGTCCTAGGAAAGGCCCTGACGGCAATCTTTGATGCTTGTTTGTGATTATAGCACAATGAATTATAAATAGCAAAAGCGGAATCCATCCTCTCTTGTAGGGTAAGGGTTGAGACAAAGCTGAGGATAAATGATGAATAAATTTCCAATAGTTGCTCTGGTCCTGCTTCTGGCAGGAATGGCTCTAGTCTTGAATTCATCCGGAATTTCCTGCCCTTTTGCCGGAGAAAACAGCTCTTGCAAGTTAAATGGAAATTGCACCGGAAACTGTAGCGAAAACTGCAGTGAAAACTGTACTTGCCCCAATGATGCTGCCTGCGCTCAAAATAGCACCTCGGAAGAGAATTGCTCCGCACTTGGAGCTTGTCCTGTGAAGGTTGCATCCTCGGGATAAGCGGTTGTACTGGACGCTGATCGAGACCGTTCTCGATCAAAGTTTTTTCTTTGCAATTTGCCATACAAATATTTTTTAATTTTTATTTTATCCGTTGTTCGCTATGATTTTCTGGGTGCTATTTTTTCTGATTATGCTCAGCACGCGTTTCTCGATAGTCTGCCGACAATGAGTTGTTGAACATGAAAACCGTAGCAAAAGACCTCATTGTCCTAGATAGCACTTATGGAGAGCCAATCGAATGCAATCAACCCCTCTTGTTGCCATCCATGCGATCCATGATGGATAGGCCAACTCAATCAAACTGCGTGCGGCCACCCCACCCTAAAGGGATGGGGTATGCTTCGGGCCGCACGCACGCCCGGTTAGCTGGAGATCAGAAATCATCGAGCCTTCTTTGCCCAGATTCCCTTGATCTGCAAAATTGCGACTCTGCTTTTGGTTTCCCCTGAGATTCCTTAATATAGTGCTTTATTGTGTCAGCAGTCACATTTCCAACTGATCGAAAGAATTTGCCACATGAACATAATAGATCTCCACCCCCCAAAAAGGGCGAGGGTTCACTTCATCCCCGACCTGAAGGTCGGGGTATCCGTGACCCTCCGCGCTCCCGATGTAATGAAGGTAGACTACCCGCCTCTCTGCATGCAATGAATCGGCACGTAATGCATTCTTGGAGGGTTATTGGAGAGTTATCTAGGGGTTATTTATGCATTAACTGGCGAGCCCTAACACCGAGTTGCTGGACGATCTGGTCGATAGACTTTTATGGCCAGTTGCACTCTCGATGAGGAATAGGTGATCCGGCTTGATGGGAATCAATGAGATGGGATTCGAGGTCTTCGAGGAGATGCTCGATTATGGAGATGAGCTGCAAATCGAGATCTACGAACTCGATAACGGTACTGTTGTGGCTGATGCGGGTGTAAAGGCTCAGGGTGGTTATGGTGCAGGCGTCTACCTCTCCCGCCTTTGCATGGCAGACCTGGCGGAAATCCAGCTTGCTCCCTTCGATATCAAAGGCGTTTTATTGCCGGGCGTTCAGGTGGCGACGGATTATCCAGCAGTCTCCTGCATGGCCTCCCAGTGTGCCATGTGGCAGATCAAGGCAGACAAATACTTCGCCATGGGTAGCGGCCCTGCCCGTGTGCTGGCCAGAAAGACACGCGACCTGTATGATAAGATTGGCTTTGAGGAATTCTCGGATGTGGCAGTCATTGTCCTAGAGTCAAACAAGTTACCGGACGAAAAAGTCTCCGCCCATATTGCGGAAAAGTGCGGCATCGATCCGGCAGACCTGAGAATTGCCATTGCGCCCACGGACTCTGTAGCTGGCCTCGTCCAGGTCTCGACCCGGGTGGTCGAAACTGGTCTGCATAAGCTCTTTACCATGGGCTTTGACATAAATACTATCAAGAGCGGCTGGGGCCGGGCACCCATTTCGCCCATCACTGGCGACGCTACAATGTGTATGGGCTCCTCCAATGATGCCATAATTTACGGAGGAGAGACTTACTACACACTGAAATATGAGAACATCGAGGAGTTGCAGCAATATCTGAAAGGCATGCCATCTCAGGCCTCTCGAGATTGGGGGGCGCCCTTCTACAAGACCTTTAAGGCGGCAGGTTTTGACTTCTTCAAGGTGGATCACAACGTCTTTGCCCCAGCCAAGGTTGTCATGAATGAGATCAAGTCGAGGAGCACATTTGTTAGCGGTAAAGTGAACCTGGACGTATTGGCTGAGTCCTTCAATTTGCAGAGTTTGGATGCGGCCCCCTGAGAATTAGTGATGGGATCTTTGCGAATTCCTGATCCATAAATTTTTAAAAAATGGTTCTATTTTGCAATCACCATCAAAACTGGACAACCTAGATAAACTCATTGAACATCAAAGGAGATTGAAATGAAAACCCCAGAGTGCGACCTCAAGGGCCATGGACCGTGCCGCGGCCCTATCTGTCAACGTGGCATAAGCCTCAATCACATGTGCGACCTGCACATCAGGCTTCAATCATATTGGACAGGGCATAATCCAGGCAAGAGACTTAACGATTGGCTGGACGAACTTGGAAATGCGGAAATCGAAGAAGCATTAAGGAAGTCCCCAACCCGCGGAAAACATTGGCAGGAGGTTATTTTGCAGTCCGATGAGGATTAAAAATTAGGGGTTTCTCGCTACTTCATGTGGGTGTGACAAGAGGTACAAATCTTCTGTGATGCCAATCCGGCCATCCGGGCGGAGTGGTTAGATATCCTGCTTGCCGATTTCTCGATCCCTGCACCCGATTCTAACTTCATGGTTACTTGATGTTAGCCACATGAAACTGCGAATAGCCAAATTCGGGCTATAATTATCACAGGCCGTTGGGCTTAGAAAAAAATTTCTTCAGAACCTATCCACTAATACCAAGAAATGGCCCAAATTATTTACCAGAAACTTATGTTTTTTCCCTTTTTACTCATTTCCCCTATTTACCTTATTTGCCATTTATTTTATTTTACATTAAACAATCTAACCATATTGGCTTTTTGCAGCTAATCAATTTTGCATTAAATGTGGAAATTTGATATTTTCTTCACAATTTAGCCGCTGCATTTATTGCCCAGAAATCCTGCCATGGGCTACAGGAATATTGGATTGAAGCGGAGGTGATAATCAATGGATATTATGTCCCAAATATATGCAATTATAATCTTTGGAGCGATGGTTGTCTTATTGCCATGGGGTTTGAATAAATGGTCCGACACCAAGTCTGGTGTAAGGTAAGCATTGTGCATAAATCAGGTCCTGGTGATGCCAGGGCTTCTATTTTTTTTGCGTTTTTTTTTTTAGGAAAATGGAGATCGCCATTTCAGGAGAAAAAGCGCATAGCAGGGAAATTTCTTAAGTAGCTATTCTATCAATACAATGACTGAATCTTGCCCACCAGAGGCGAAGCGTATGGATCAACAGAGGCTAAGAACGTTAAGAATGCAGGTGGCAATTCGTTTCGGGCTGGCCGCACTCATAGTGCCAATCATCCTCTATGCGATATCCGGTACACTCAATTACTGGCAGGGCTGGCTCTATTGTGTAGTTCTTTTCGTACCCATGCTTGTGGCTGTAAGTCATTTTCTTAAAACTGACCCCGAGTTGCTAGAGAGGAGGATGAAATATAAGGAAAAGGAGCGAGAGCAGCGTGCCATCGTCTTTCTGAGCAACGCTGTTTTAGCCGCAGGATTCTTGGCCATCAGCTGCGATCTGCGCCTTCATGGATTGAGCCAAATACCGCTCGGAATAATACTTGCTGCTGATGCCGGCATATTCTTAGGCTACGGCCTATTTATCTGGGTTCTTAAAGAGAACAGCTACGCTGCTCGCACCATCGAGGTCGAAAAAGGTCAAAAGGTAATCAAAACAGGCCCTTATTCGATAATCCGTCATCCTATGTATCTGGGGGTACTGATTATATTTTTATTCACACCGATTGCCCTTGGATCGATGTGGGCGCTTCCTGTTTTCCTCTTGTATGTACCACTTCTGGTTTGGCGGATTGCCAATGAGGAAAAGGTATTGCTCAGGGATCTGCCCGAATACCGCGAATACTGCCGGGAAAGGCGTTACCGTTTGCTGCCGCTCGTTTGGTGATTATACACTATTGCCGGGCAAATGGATGGATCTCAGATCAGTCGTAGCCAGGGAAATACTCTTTACGAGCCTGCTTCTCTGGAATTTTCATCTCCTTAAGTACAAGAAGCATGGAATCTACCATCTTTTCAGGGCCACTGATATAGAATGCCCACTCGGAATAATCGGCAAGCTGTTCCTTAATCATATTAGCATCGATTCTGCCGATCCGGCCTTTCCAGGAAGGACCGGGGTGGGTCAGGGTATTAATGATAGTAAGATTCTGGTTTTTCGCCTTGAGGGCCGCGAGATCATTTTTGAAGGGAATATCGTCCTCCTGACGGTTGGAGTAAAAAAGGTAAATATCAGTCACCAAGCCTTTGTCTGTGCAGTATTTTATCATGCTCCGAAGAGGCGTTATGCCTATTCCCCCAGTGAGCATGGCAATCTTCTCGTTCTCTCCGTTGAAGGTGAAATTGCCATAGGGTCCGGAAAATCTAATAGTGTCTCCCTTTTTTAGCGAGAGGAGGGCATTGGAGAACTCATGGCCGGTCAACCTTTTGGTGACCTCCAGAAAGTCCTCAGTGGGACTGCTGGAGAGGCTGAGCGGCTTTCCGATTTCGCCTTGCATGCCATTAAGCCTCAGAATTATGAACTGGCCAGGCAGGTAACCGAATCCATTGGGCCTGCAAAAACGAATTGACCTCGAAGATGGCGTATTTTGCAGTGTCTCAATTACTTGCGTTTCAAATTGTGCAACAAATTGCGGCTTCATCGCAAGAACCAATTTCGTATTTTCATCTTATTGGTCTTTATTTCATTCTGCGATGCCTCTTAGGCTCCTGGCGAATATGCAAGTATACGCAAGAGGCGTGGGATGAACCGAATGATACGCCTGGATTCCATTACCCTGCCCTCTTGCACGGTTTCTTTATTTCACGAAAAGCTCGTCCCCGCTCTTGTATCCCAGACCTGGATGGCGATCAAAGCGAACTGCTCCCACAAAGGCCCGCTCACCCACTGCAGCAGCCACTTTGCCTACCCCTATCTGGCCGAAACCGCCGCATAGCTCGATGGCCGTAACTCCGCTGTCAACCAGCTCTCCGGCTACTTTTGCCGCTTGCTCGTAGTCTTTTACACCCACAACCACTAAGTCCAATACTTCTGGCGTAGAGATGCTCATCCTATTTATCTTCGGATCGGAGTCGGGCGTTATGAACATGAAGGCTGCCTTAAACTTTCCCATCTTATTATCCTCCCATAACTTGGGTTTATAAGAATCCTCTGCATTTTTGAATTAATCTAATATCATATTGCGAGATCCTATATAAAATTATAGAGACGTGGGGCAATGGCAATCATCAGCATTTGCCTTTTTTTGCCCGGATCATCTACATTTCTGCTTGCCCAACCGCAATTTCTTGCCGGTGACACCTTGAGACAGATCCAGGAATCCTACTGCAGTTGACCGGAAATGACCGCGACTTTGCGGTTCAAGATCATGGACGATCTCCGGGACGACGATAGTGTGAGCTGGAAAAGCAGCAGAAGATTTATTTTTTTGACAGAAAAAGGACGGACTCGCTGGGACTCGAACCCAGGTCAGCGGGTATCTTCGACCATAGTCACCGAAGCCCGCTAGGATGTCCACTACCCTACGAGTCCAACATCCAAGCCTTGGTAGCTTCCAGGCTATTAACCTTTCCCGCAAACCAACATCGCGATGCAAGGTGGATGATGCAAGCTCAATAATGGTAAAGGCCAAACTAGGGAATTAGGCAAAGATCGTTCAAAAGAATAATATGCTGAAAGGCGGAATATAGTTGTCAAGTGGTTGATAATTATGAATTCCGCCCAAAAAGCTTGCCCCTTCGTGGCCAGAGAATGCCTGCAAGAGAGCTGCATGGCCTGGAGGCAAAGAGCTTGCCGCCTCCTTCCTGACAAGGACCGCCCAAGTTCTTTTGAGCAGGAACTGATAAACGCTGCACCGCTGATGTACAGATCTTTGCTCGATCTGGTGCGCATTATGGAGGATACAGCTTCTGACTGCGGCAAATGCGGGCCAGATCTCTATAGCTATGCCCAGAAGGTTAGGGCTGATCTACTGGACGAGCTGATCTCTTCAGAGCTGGCTGGGGTTGGAATCAAAGCAGATAAATAAGAAAATCGGCGATATAATCTAAGCAAAATAAATCCAAATAGATAAGTTGAAGAGCTGCAGAGGATTTATCATGGCAATGACTCGTTTCCTGAGCAACTGTCCCAGATGTGGCTATGTTGCCGAGGCCTGGACTGAGGACGGTGTGACTGTAAGAGTGCGCTGCAAAATGTGCGGTTATGAGGGAGTGCAGCCTCATCCTGATCTGAAGAACGGCGCCTGGCGAGTGGGATAGCGGGATAGCAAACCCCGAGGGTAAAATAGCATTAACCACAGAGGCCACAGAGGTGCTAACAGCCATAGAGGAATAGTCAAGTTATGAGAACCAGTCACGCCCTTCTCCTGCGTTTGCGGCATGATCCCCAGTTCGATTTTTGCAAAGCCAGCGTGGAATTTGTCGATAGGGGCGCTCCGGGCGACAGGTCCACTGTCCAGGGGGACAAAATCATCAACCTGGAGCGGGGTTGGATGGAGATAGAATCTGAGATGAAGACGAAGTTCATCCCCACCCATCGCATCCGGCGCATCACTTACGACGGGACGATTATGTGGGAGAAGAGCAATGAGCAAAAGCCAGGGACCGAGGATGCGGATGATGAGTGAATGGAAAGTTGGCCATGGATTCATTGCTCGCGAGGCGGAAAAACATTTCTTGGTGCATGAAAAAATTTGGGGCCACAAGAAGGCTTGCTCATGGAAATCACAACTTTGCACGCTTCAAGCTTTATGATCGATTAAGACCAGCCATGCGGTTGGATCCAGATCACAAGTATGATATCGGTTTTTTCTCAGCCGTTGGCTCTGCGCACTTTGCGCTCATTTCTATCCAGGTATTCCTTAATGGCCTCAACGATGACATCCGAGCGCTGCACATAGAGGGAGCCCCTGCTTTTAACAACAAAACTCATCAACCGGTCATTTAAATCAGGACTCAGCTCAACCTCGATTTTGGGCATAATTTATCTTGAGCCAAGCTAGTATTAATACTTAATTTTCGAAAATTAAATCCAGAAGCATTCCACTATCTATAGATGCCTTTTTTCAGGGCTTGAGCCTTCTAATCTCCAGGTATCGCACCTCATCGCTGACATAGGAGAAGATCATAAGCTTACGCACTGAATGCGCCAGACGCACGGCCCGGGAGAGCACAGGTGGCAGGAAAACGTGGTCTTCTGATACAGTGTGCACAAGGTACTCGGAATGAGGCACCTTGCCGGGGCCCTGTACCTGCTTGTAGACCCGGAAATGCGTGCCGAACTTGAAACCCGTCTTCACCACCAGGCCTTTGTCTCGTAGATCCTTATAAACGGAAAATTTCAGATCGAAGTCGCTTTCGATCTGCCGCGCCCGAGATGCGAAGCTCTCCAGATTCATGACCTCGCCGGAGCGATCGACTAGGGAAATCACTCCTTTATCCAGAAGATATGCTGACTCGACCAGGGAAAGCTGAAGCCGCTCGCCCACCGGCTTGCCGTAAAATCCGTGCTCATGCAGCCTGCTGGATGCCGCTGCATCCCATAGCACCACTCGATCCTCAAGAAGCGTTGCCATGCCACCTTCATCTACCTCAGTCATAAGGCCGGACATGGCCTTCTCCCTGACCTCGTAAAAGGTGATGTCGCTCTCCTCATCGACGATCGCCAGCATCAGCTTCTTTCTCATCTGGCCCGCGACCCTAACCGGCTGCATGATCTCTTGCAGGGGAAGGGGCATCCTCTCCGATATGACCAGAACATAAAATTCGGCCGGGCTCTTTCCCGGGTGGCCTCCCCGAGGATAGACGCGGAAATCCGGGCGACCAGGCTGAACATAGTAGCCGCGCTCCCGCAGGTCTTTGTAGACCACATAGCGAAATTCAAAGCCCTTTTCTAAAGAAGATGCCGCCTGGAAAAAGGCCCGAAAGTCCAGCTCTTTTCCCTCCAAAAGCACCTTGATCCTGGATCGGTCCAGGAGATAGGCAGCTTCCACCAGGGAAAGCTCTAGGCCCTTGCCCTTAGGCCGGCCAAAGTAGCCTTGCTCATAAAGATCAGAAATGGCCTGCTGGCCCAGACTGATCTTATCGCCAATAAGCCGGCCTACTATCACCTCGGACATGGGAACGCAACGCGGTCTGTCGGGCTTTGTCGTTCCTTTCAGCAGCTCAGCTTGTCTGGCCAGATGCCGTGCATGACGCCCAGGGACTTGTCCAAAACGGCATGGACATCGGCAGCCGGATAGCCGGCGGAGAGCAGGTAGGACTCAACGTGATTGGGCACGGCAATGGACATCTGCTCCACCATCGAGACCGTCTGCAGGATGGTGTAATCACCCAGTTTGAAGGGAATGATGGCGTCAGAGACGATCAGCTCAAAAATCTCAGGGCTGATGGGCCGCTCCACTCCCGAGAGGAAAGCCTCCAGGATCTCGCTCGTCCAGTCGTGCTTCTTGCCTTCATCCTGATAGGGCATGACCACGACCTCACGGGTCTTGGCAAACTGCTCGGCCAATTGCGAAGGCGCAACATCTCCCTTGAAGACCAGGTTCAAGAAGTTAGTATGCGGCACAGTCGTCGGTACCTTGCTGGCGCGCACAGCAAACTTGACCTCTTCGAAGACTGTTCCTGCATCCGTGCCTTGATGACCGATGCCCTTGCCGAACTGGATGGCGCTGGGAGATGCCTTGACCACTGTGTGCGGATCGCCGTGCCTGCGATCAATATTGCCCAAAACAGCTGTCAGACCCAGGGGCCTTGCCGCCAGAGCCAGGCGGGAAAGGCCCGTGGTGTTGCAGCTTGTGCACTGCACCAGTTTGGGCTTGGCCTTTTGGAACATCTCATAGTTCTCCAGGCCGAAGAAGAACTCGCGGGCGAAGTCGGCCTTCAGCTCATCGGTGATCTTGACCTTTCCTCCCTCTGCCAGCCCCTTGAGAAGATCGGGCCGATCTGCGCCGCCCATAAGAGAAACAAAGCAGCCGTGAGTGAGGCCAGCCTCAACATAGGGAAGCTCCTCGTCGCCCGGTGTGCCCACCATTACGAAATCAGATGCCGCAAAGAAGTCGTCATAGCCGCCCTCGATCTTGACTCCTGCAGTCTCCCACTTCTCTTTGTTGGCAATGTCGCTGACGAAGGCCTTTACGCCGAACATGCGGTTGAACTTGGATACGATAGATAAGGCCCTGCCATGGGGCTTTCTGAGCAGGACGTTCAGGTCGCCCTCGATACCAGCTGCCTTTTTGACTTGCTGCAGCGCCAGTAGAGTTCGCTTATTCTCGGTTCCATCAAAACCCACAAAACCAGCATTAGACTTCAAGCATCTTCACTTCCTGAATGGGAGTCTAGTTGGCTATATTTTAATCTTTCCGGAATTGTGTTCCACTTATAGGCCATTTGCATAAATATTCCGAAAAGACGATGGGCGATTCAAATTATAAAATTATTTAAAAGCAATTTAATTTTTTGGGGCCATTGCCACCTTTTAGCTTTTTGACCCATCCGTTTGCATCTTTGCTGCATAGAGGTCTATGATTCTATTAGCGATCGCCCGGGCACATTCATCCGAGTCCATGCTCGTAGTATCAACCTCAATCTCAGGAGTGAGCGGCTCTTCGTAGGCTACATTTACTCCGGGAACTGCGGCCTTCTCACCTGCTGCTTTTTTGTAGATGTCCTTGGGAGAGAATTTGGCCTTACGCTTCGCTTCCCTTTCCATGCAGACGGGCAGAGGCGCACGGATAAAGACCTCTGCGAAATGAGGAATCAAGCGGCGGGCCAAATCGCGATAACGGCGTCTATTGGCGGTAGCATCTATGATAACATTTACACCCACTTCCGCCAGGAGCTTGGCCATGTAGGCCAAGCTAGCATAGACGATATCTCTTTCTTCTTCTGTATATTTGGGCTCAGGAGTTATCGCCCTTCTTATCTCATCCAGCTGCAGGATCCTAGCGTTAATTCCATTTTCAGATAAAATCGTCAACACTTTATCTGCGATGGTGGTCTTCCCGCAGCCTGGAAGGCCCGTGAACCACATGACCCATGCCATGCTTGATAGAAATAGCGTCCTGAATAAAAAGCCATTCCTTTCGGACGCTTCACAGGAATTGGGCCCACCAAAATGTGTTATCCTGTGTTATCCAATTACTCCGGATATAATCTGAAATCAAACAAAAGATTAATATAAGGGTGTTTGATATATAGGTATGCAGCAAACCTTAAGGCTCATTGCACACTGCTTTAAGCGAGGTATAAAAATATGATAGAAAAAAGAAATTTCGCATTGCGGGACAAGGATGGAAATGAGATTGGCGTCTTTTCCGGGAAACAACCCAGGCAAGCAGCCTTAAAGGCGGCAAACCGCGGCTTCACCGATATAAGGCTCCGAGAGAGAGGTACAAAGAAAGTGCACATATTCCAAGGTGAACGAATCGAGGCGCCCAAGCCCACCAATGCCCCCAGCTGGATGCCCGACAAGATCTGGAAGCCGAATGTCAAGAAGCTCGGCGTTGAGAAGCTGGAAGAGCTTTAATATAATTTTTAGAACAAATAATTTCAGATTTTTAGTAATTATTTTAATAAATGTAATATTTATCGCACACAGATTCGTGCCCAAAAAAATAAAAAAAAGCTGAAGGAGATTCAGCCGAAAAGGGCGCCCAGGCCCTCTACACCGCTCTCCTCTGCTGCTTCTTTGTCCTCTTCTACCTCTTCTGCCTTGGCCTCGCCCTTGGCAGCAGATGCTGCGGCGACAGGGGCTGCGGCTGCGGCGGCTACTGGCACGGCAGCAGCTTGAGAGAGGACTGTGGCGATGTCCACACCTTCTAACGCGGCCACCAGGGCCTTGATTCTGACCTCGTCAGCAGCCACGCCGGATGCCTCGACGACCTTCTTAATTCCATCCTCGTTAACGTCTTTGCCTGCGCTGTGAAGCAGTAATGCAGCGTATACATATTCCATTTGAATCGACCTCTAATTTGCCTAATCTAATTTATCCGAAGAGAGCACCAAGCCCTGCGGCGGTGTCTTCTTCATCTTTCTTCTCTTCTTTCTCTTCCTGGGCCTCGACTGGAGCCGAAACTGTAGCTGCCGCTACAGCGACCTCACCACTGGCCAGGCGGGCGATAGCTCGGGCATTGGCAGCCGCCTTGGCCAAAACCATCTCCATCATGCCAGGCACGGGTATTCCCGCTTCCAGTACCAGGGCACGAGCCCGGGTTTGAGCCTTCTGTAGCATGGGTCCGACGGTCTTTGGCGTAGCATAGCCAATCTCAACAGCAAAGCCGAATGCTTTAGCAGAAGCTGCGAATAACTCTTGGATCTGTGCTTCCACATTGATGGAAAGATCCTTGGCCTTAAAGATCAAGCCACCCTCGTAGGCCGCTCGTAGTTCCAGGCCTACGTTTCTGGGGAAGATCTCCATAGTCTTCAAAATGTCCGCAGTCTTGGCAACAACGACCTCACCCTCTTTGGCTAAAGTGATCTTCTGGTTTATGACCACCTTTCCGCCTTTAATGGCTGCAGGGATGCCAGCTGCCTGAAGCTTGCCGACCATGGGTCCCGGCGAGAACGAAGTCTCTCCAGCCTCAATCACTATGTCTTTGGGAGCACGTGCACCGGCCTTGATGGGCATGGGTTGTTTGCCCTTCTCCAAGAGGCCGCTTAGCTTGAAGGGATTATCATTGCTGAAGATCAAAGCAGTCTGATCTTCAATGAAATCGGCCAGCGGTCTGACCTCCGGAGCAGAGGCTTCCAGGGCGCGGCGAGCGATGGTGTTTCTCACCATTCTTATCTCGACATTACCTCTGAGACTGCCACGCATCTGCTGCAGATTGTCGGCAGGGATCTCACGAACGCCTACAACGCCGACAACGCGGCTATTGCTTATCATTTCGACAAGCTCTTCTACATCCTTTACCTTCCACTCAGGTATGTGGGCAGTGTGACGAGTCTCTCCTGCCATTTAGATCACCTTTATAGAAGGCCCCATGGTGGTCTTGACGTAAACCGACTTCAGGTTATGTTTACCATCCTTGAGGGTCTGCTCGAGCTTGACGACGACCGCTTCAACGTTTTCGGCCAGCTCTTTGGTATTCATATTTCTGTTCCCAACAGTCAGGTGGAAGGTCAGCTTGTCCCTGGACCTGATCCTGATCATGTTTTTGAGCCTCTGTACCTGTGGGGTTACGTCCTGTGTCGGCGGGAGAGGTGTGGGCATCTTACCCCTCTTGCCAAGAATGGAACCCAGGCTCTTACCTATGACGGGCATGAACTGAGTCTCTGCTATGAAGAACTTATACTCGTCTGCCAGTTTGCGCGCAGCTCTCTTATCTCCGGCGAACTCTTTGATCTCGTCCGCGGATATAACTCGGTCTGCGCCGGCGCTCTTGGCTCGCAAGGCAGTCTCTCCGGCAGCGAATACAGCGATCTTGGTCGGTTTGCCAAGCCCGTGGGGTAGGATAACCTCGGCATCGACTCTGTTTCCCGGCTGGGCGAGGTCGATGTTATGAAGGTTAATAGCCAGATCCACGCTCTCGCTGAATTTTCTGGCAG
The DNA here is from genome assembly GCA_035527135.1 of Methanothrix sp. Lineage (GTDB taxonomy): Archaea > Halobacteriota > Methanosarcinia > Methanotrichales > Methanotrichaceae > Methanothrix. The sequence goes on from DATLBD010000175.1 coordinate 12,845, forward strand.
GTGCCTCAGTGATAGCCTGTTTAATGGCTTCTTCGATATCCATTTCAATCCTCCGTAGTCTACGACTCTAGGTCTTCTACGGCTTCTCAAAAAAGAGAATTAAGATTCAGATAATAACTCTATATTTTAAGCCTTCGCTTCTAATATCTCATCGTATTTGCCGCTGGCTACAGCCAGTTGAGCTTCTTTGCTGGGCATGCCATCAATGGTTGCGCCTACAGACCCTGCTGTGCCGATGACCTCACTGGCCGCGTGCTTCAGGGTTTTGGAGAGAAGGCCTTTTCTCTTGATGTTTGCTATCGCGAGGACTTGCTCCATAGTTATATTCCCAACAATGGTTTTGTCGCCAGTGCCCTTCTCTACACCCATCTCCTTTATAATCAGGGCTGAGGTAGGGGGTGTTCCGACTTCGATTTCAAATTCGGTCCTGGACTTCACAATTACTTTGACGGGAACTTGCATTCCATTGAGATCTTTGGTCTGCTCATTGATCTTGGCAACCACCTGGGCTACATTTACGCCCAGAGGTCCTAGGGCCGGGCCCAAAGGTGGCCCCGCGCTGGCCTTTCCACCGGGAACCAATGCTTCTACAACATTAGCCAATACTTGTCACCTCAAAATATTAAGTTTCATCTTTACTAAGCACGCGCACGTGATCTCCCCGTACTGTGATGGGGATGGGCACCATAGCTTCAAAGAGTTCCACAGTTATCTCTTCCTTGGCAACGTCCACGCGTTTGACCCTTGCCTTTTCTCCCTTGAACGGCCCGGATATGAGCTCGATGATGGCCCCTTCATTAATTCCGATTACTACCGGCTTGGGGGAAAGAAAGTGCTCAACCTCTCCGATGTTGGAGGCTCCTTTTATCACAGAGCGTGCGTGGGGTATTCCTTGAATCGCCTGATCTACGATCTCCGGAGCTGGTGATTCCACAAGAACGTAGCCTTTCAGCACATCTGGTACCAGCAGTGCCCTTATATCATACTTTTCCTTGCGTGCTATCTGGGCGATCATGTTGGCCACCGATCGTTCTTGATTCGCAGTGGTCTTCACAACATATATGCTGGTCTCGGACATTCCGCCTTCTTAGACGAAGGCCGTGTATAAAAAGGTTTGTAATACAATGGAAATCTCTTTATACTATAAACAAGGGTGTTTGCATGGGGTGAGTATCTTAAATGAGTGGCAGGACTGATCAGCTTCGGGACCTCGTTATGAAGATTGGCGCCACAACTAAGGTCGTGGAGAAACAGGCCACACGTCATGGTAGTCTCCGGGGAAGCGGCGAGATCGAGCGCGCTTTATTGGGAGTGGTCCGGGAGATGATCAAACAATACGGCATCCAGACAAAGCTGACTGCCGAGCAGTTATCGTCAGTTGTTAGGCTCTTTTATAAGGGGCTAAGTGACACCGAAATTGCAGAGCAGCTAGGGGATCGAGCCCTCAATAAGACAGTCAGCCGGGCCCGAATTAAGCTTCACTTATTCAGGGAAACGGATTTGAAGCCTCCTTTCGACAAGGATGAGTTTCTCCGCCTAACAGATGCCAGCAAATCCGTCAAAGATATGGCCGAAAGTCTGCGGGTAGCTCCTTCCACCATCTCTGAGTACAGGAATATTTTCGACAGCCAGAAGGCATCTGAAAGGGACGGATATACAAAGCGCTTTTTAGAGATTCTCTCCGATCAGGATGTCTCCGAGCGCATGGTGACAGCTCATACAGAGGATGGACTGCAGGATACCATCGATACCGACTATGAGGCGGCAGAGGCCTGAGGACCCTCTGCAATTAAGCTATGAGTCCTGATTCAATCAATATTGCCAGCATAGTGCATGATATCATCCATTCGCCGTCCACAAATATATCCATGGCTAATTGATTTATCCTGTCGGCAAAGAAGATGGTGTATGCAAATCCGTTGAGGATTAATATTGTCGCAAGGAGCCTTGCATTGCCATTCAGGAACATCAGCAACGGTAGCAGAGTAGCGTTAATGGCCAGCAAAACAAAGATTGTCTTTTTTTTGCCAAATATCACGGGCATCGTTCTTATCCCATTCTCTTTATCTCCTGCTACATCCCTTATATCATAGAGGACGGTATTTACGAATGCCTTTGCCAGCATGAAATAAAGGACCAGGGCTATTATAGATTTTTCGTTAAAGATATGCCCCGCCGGCAAGAGCGTTGTGGTCACAGCCCAAGATACAGCGACGACCAAGTTCTTCATGATGGGAATATCTTTCAGCCTGGGCAAGCCGGGAAGCAGCCTGGATCCATAGAGAGCGTTTGCAACAAGTGGAACAAAAACTACGAAAACAGAGGAGGGATTGTCGAGGAAAGTCAGTAGTATACATAATAGGTATGCAATAACAGAATAAAAAATAATAATATGTTTTCTTCCTCTTAGAAAGTTAAGCCTTTCGGGCATGTTGATCGCATCTTCTTTCATGTCCGTAAGCTTGTTCAAGCTGTAGAGGCTGAAAGTCATCAGAAAGACCGCAAAGCAGATTTGAATGCTTGGATACACTCCTAGGAGATGATATCCTGCCAATGTTTGAAAGAATCCGGCTGCCCCAACAAAGAGGGAACTGACAGATAGGAACCGGAATATTTCTTTAAGTGTTGATACGAAAAGCACATACTTTTGATGAAAATGGTTTTTATATATTAATGTAGATTTGTTAATAAAGTTTGTTTGCATGAACAAGAATTAACAATTTTGCTAGGTAAAAGCTATTCTATTTAGAGATGATAAATTACAGAAATTCCAGCAAAAATGCTTGATTCAAGCAACAATTTGTTAAATCGTATATTTGTGTTTAATTTGAATGTTCTGGAAAACTATTTGCAATATTACAAGCTACTAATACTTACAATACTCACCAATTCTGAGTACTTATATATGATACGAATAATACATTGATTTGTCTATGATATATTCAGGCAGTATTCTAAATAATCTGTGCGCGAATTATTGTGACCCACATCCCGCAGGTGCAACCTCTGAAACTTATCATTTTTCCTGATAACGATTTTTTGCAAAATCGCGTAGATGCAATCACTTAGTTTTGGGCAAAAATTATATTTTACACTATTTATAACATTATCTCCTCTAAACACCAGGTGGCGTGCCAGAATGTCATGATATCAGTTAATATTTATTCTTATCATTTATGCTTGCATAATTAAATCTATATCATCTATTTGTCAATTTGAAAAATTCCAATTTTTTCTTTGGCCTACGTGCGGGATGTGGGTTGTAATATATTCAAAATTTATTATAATTATTGATTGGCTTTGCACAGTCAACCGTAATCAGAATCATTTCGCATCACGATTATGCTTCACCAATTCAGAACTGATTTTATAATATTTGAATAATTCATATCCCCAATCCGTGGCGGACTTGCCCATGCAGGTTATTTCGCTTCCTAAATCAACCCCACCATCATTTCTGTATAGCCCTAGAGCTAGAAGTGATTCAGTCACTGTAAAGCTAAGATTGATATCTGAGTTAAAGCGGTATAGCTTAAAATTGTCAAATTCCTGCAAATTAGCTAAAAGTGTAGCTTGATCCTCTGTGACAATTTTCAAAATTGAATCCGTTAATATTAGTTCAATTTTTGCGCCCCGTTCAGTGCAATCTTTAATCAGCTCCGCAAACCCAGGTGCAATAAACGAAGAAAATCCATATATATAATTAGATTTAGACACTTCTGCAATGAAGTTCTCTAGGGTCTTCAAAGGCGCTGTAGGATCTGAAGTTATCCTCTTAGAATCGGTTAGCATCCCGATATTTGCCAGGAGGTGATCAGGTATTCCGCTTAAATCATGGTTAAGCCAATAATCTTTGTGCTGATCCAATAACACAATAGCAGCCACGAGCTCGTCCAGGAGGATGGTCTGAATTTTCCCTATGCTAGTCAAAGAATAATGTGCATCTTTCTTGATTATAAGTCCATCTTCTATCATTTCCTTTATCATGTGAAGAATGGTCGATGTACGAATGTGCATATCTTTTCCAAGATCTCCTGCAGTCATATTATCATCCTTCAGGCGTAATATTATTTTCGTTCGCACTGCAGATCTTGTAAATGCCTTCAGTTGGTCTTCGGCTAGATCATAATAATCCCAAGCATCCATGACTGAAATCCCCTATTTTCTGGTAGCTTCATAAGGCCCGGATATAGCATTCATATCGCTATCCTGGACATAATAAGTGCCTTTTAACGTATTTTGATTTACGATGCGACTGTCTGTAAGGATTATTACTACCAATGGGTCAACATCACCAGAGTTTCTAGCAGTCAAATAATTCGCAGTTACCTTGTTCCCATCAACGGTCCCGAATATTATTCCTGAATACTCATCTCCCGTGGAGGGTCTAACAGTGAAGGACCCTAGAAGATTATCTCCAAAATGCTGAATATTCGCAGTCATTACTTCTTCTATTGGGCCAAACTGATACTTTGAAGTCCAGGTACCTGTCAAATCTACATCCTGTGCCAGAGCAACCTGACTTGGGATAAAGAAGCAGATTATCAATAAGAGCAGTCTACTATTCATTTCTTCACCTGATATGGGATTTGGAATCATATATTTAAACCTTTTACTCTTCCGAATTAAAGATCATTACGTCACCTAATGAACGCGTTTTCTAAATTTCTATGTTTTGGTATCTATGGGCTTTTCATTTTGCCCTCATTTAGCACTTCAATTTCCTGGATAAAGTAATTATTCTGTAAACGGTTTACTAAATATAATTATAAATTGCTTTTATTTTATATTAATATTGGGCCGCTTTTTATATCGCTTAAATTGAGAGGAGATTTTTCGCATCATCTCCAAGGAAAAATCCGCTTAATACCACATTCATCAAATAAATTTTTAAACAAATTAAAAATTTTTTATTTAATTATATATATCGATAACCGCAAAATTACTAAACCAGAATTCAAAGTGCTGAATGTGGACTTGCCTTTTGGCAGAGGAATATTTGTCGCGTCAGGCTTCCATGCACGCGGTCCGTATGCTTTTGTACAATGTTGAAGCCTGCATTCGCGAGCAATGCATCAAGCGAGCTATCCGCCACAATTACCATGCGCCCGCCAGGCTTGATCACCCGAAAGAGCTCGCTTAAACTTTCATGCAAGAGAAGTTCTTTTGACTTTGCCAGTATTTTGGCCGACCTTCCATAGGGTGTGTCCAAAACTGCTGTATCGATAGAAGAGTTTTGTAGAGGTAGACGCTTTGCGTCACCCAATAAAAGAGAGCAGTCCAGAGACTGCAGATTGCATAAAGCACCTTTAACCAGCCGAGCTTGAACCTCTACACCCAGCCCCTGGATGCCGATCAGACAGGCTTCGATAAGAATGCCGCAGGTTCCGGCGAAGGGATCGAGCAGAATCTCGCCCGCGCGAACCTGAGTGAGGTTGATCAATGAGCGTGCCATGCGCGGCATGAGCACGCCGGGATGGAAAAAGGGCTTAAGGTGAGGCCGGCGCGCCTCAAAGGAGCCTCTCTCGGTTCGAGCAGCCTCGAGCCCCAGGACTATCTTTCCC
>DATLBD010000176.1:0-4051 GCA_035527135.1 Methanothrix sp.
CTGCCACCTCTTCCGGCGTGCCCGCGGCCACGATCCGCCCGCCGGCGTTGCCGCCCTCCGGCCCCAGATCGATGATGTAGTCGGCTGACTTGATGACATCCAGGTTGTGCTCGATGACTACCACGGTATTGCCCTTGGCTACCAGGTCGTCTAAGACGGAGATGAGCTTCTTGACATCATCGAAGTGTAGCCCTGTAGTCGGCTCGTCGAGCAGGTAAATGGTCCTTCCCGTGCCCCGCTTGGCCAGCTCTCGGGTGAGCTTGATCCTCTGCGCCTCGCCGCCCGAAAGAGTGGTCGAGCTTTGCCCCAGCTTGATGTAGCCCAAACCCACGCCCAGCAAGGTATCGAGCTTGTTTTTTATGGAGGGGATATTCTGGAAGTGCTCTCGTGCCTCTTCCACTGTCATATCCAGCACCTCGGCTATGGACTTGCCCTTGTACTTGACCTCGAGTGTCTCCCGGTTGTAGCGAGTGCCCTTGCACTCCTCGCACTCGATGTAAACGTCGGGCAGAAAGTTCATCTCAATCTTGATCAGCCCGTCTCCCTGGCAGGCCTCACAGCGGCCTCCCCTCACGTTGAAGGAGAAGCGTCCGGCTTTGTAGCCGCGCACCTTTGCCTCCTTGGTCTCAGCAAAGGATTGCCGGATGGGATCGAAGATCTTGGTGTAGGTAGCAGGATTGGAGCGAGGCGTCCGGCCGATGGGGCTCTGGTCGATGACGATGACTTTGTCCACCTCGGAGTCGAATAGGATCTCATCATACTCACCCGGTTCGTTGCTTGATTTGTAGATCTTCTTCATGAGGGCCCGGTAGAGTGTATCGTAGATGAGGGTGGACTTGCCCGAGCCCGAGACGCCGGTGACGGCCGTCAGCACTCCCAGGGGGATGGCCGCGTCTATGTTCTTGAGATTGTTCTCCCGGCAACCCAAAAGGTGGATGAAGGTATTGCTCTTCCTGCGGCTGGCAGGAACAACAATTGTCTTTTTCCCGGAGAGGTACTGGCCGGTGAGTGAGGCAGGATTCTTTTCAATATCCTGGGGCGTGCCCTGCGCCACCACATAGCCACCGTGAATTCCGGCTCCCGGCCCAATGTCCAGTACGTGATCGGCGCTGCGGATAGTCTCCTCATCGTGCTCTACTACTATCAGCGTGTTTCCCAGATCTCGCAACTCTTTTAGCGTCTCGATCAGCCGGGCGTTGTCCCTCTGATGAAGGCCGATGGAGGGCTCGTCCAGCACATAGAGAACGCCGGTAAGGTTAGAGCCGATCTGAGTGGCCAGGCGGATGCGCTGCGCCTCGCCCCCGGAGAGGGTTCCCGCGTTTCGGGATAAGGTGAGGTAGCCCAGGCCCACGTGCTCCAGAAAGCCGAGGCGAGAGGAGATCTCCTTTAAGACCTGACGGGCGATCTCCTGCTCCTTTTCCGAGAGTTTTGGGGCGAGCTTTTCGAAGAAGTCGATGCTCTCCTGAACAGAAAGGTCGGTCACATCCACAATGGACTTTTCCCCAATCTTTACCGCCAGCACCTTCTCCTTCAGCCTGCGGCCATTGCAAGCCGGGCAGGGAAGCACTCTCATGAACTTCTCCAGCTCCTCCCTCCGGTATTCGGAGGCGGTCTGGCCGTAGAGGCGGATGCTCTGCGGAATTAAGCCCTCCCACTGGCCGTTGTGCATCCAGTAGGCGTCACCATTTCTCATGCTCATGGAAAACTGGATGCGCTCGTCTGAGCCGTACATCAGGGCGTTGTATTGCTTCTCGGAAAGGTCCTTGATGGGGGTGAAGACATCAAAGCCGAAGTGCTTGGCCACGGCCGCCAAATGCTGGCCCCGCCAGCCGTCGATGGCGTTTCGATACAGCGCCACCGCCCCGTCGGCAATGCATAGTTCCCTGTCCGGCATGATCAGATCCGGGTCGAACTCCATGCGAATGCCCAGGCCATTGCAGGACTCGCAGGCACCAAAGGGGCTGTTGAAGGAAAACATGCGCGGCTGCAGCTCCTCAAAGGCCATACCGCAGACGGGACAGGCCATGGTGGCAGAGTAGAGCCGCTCCGCTCCCCCGGCAGGTAGGGCGATGACCAGGCCTTCCGCCTTGGCCAGAGCATTCTCGACGGCCTCCACCAACCTTGATCTATCCTGGCATGGGTCCAGCCGGTCCATGACCACGTCTATGTCATGCTTCTTGTAGCGGTCCAGCTCGATTGCCTCATCCGTCCTGCGAATCTCTCCGTTCACCCGCACTCGTGAGAAGCCCTCTGCATTCAGATCAGCGAAGAGCTGACCGTAGGTTCCCTTCTTCTGGCGGATGACTGGAGCGAGAACTGTCACCTGGTGGCAGCCGGCATCTTCATCACCCTTTGCTTTGCCCTCGGACTTTGCTGCCTGCGCTCTCGCCTCCTCCAGGATGCTCTCGGCGATCCTCTCCGGCGACTGGGACTGGATCTTTATGCCGTGCACAGGGCAGTGGGGCATGCCGATCCTGGCAAAGAGCAGCCGCAGGTAGTCGTAGATCTCGGTTACTGTTCCCACAGTGCTGCGGGGATTCTTGGAAGTGGTCTTCTGCTCGATGGAGATGGCAGGGGACAGGCCCTCGATGCTATCCACGTCCGGCTTGTCCATCTGGCCCAGGAACTGACGGGCGTAGGCGGAAAGTGATTCTACATAGCGGCGCTGGCCCTCAGCGTAGATGGTATCGAAGGCCAGGGTGGATTTGCCCGAGCCGGATACGCCGGTGATTACGATGAACTTATCACGGGGCAGCTCGACCGTGATGTCCTTCAGATTGTGCTCGCGGGCACCTTTTATGATAATCGATTTCATTTGGCTGATCTCACAGATTTTATGGTCGAATGCAAAGCTTTGAGGAGAGGATGGACTTAATCCTTTTCAGCCCATCTTTTTGGGACGTGTTTGAACAGTGTCCAGGAGAAAAAGCCCAAGTGGTTTTACCATCCGGTCACAAGTAACCCGTAGATTTAAATTATTTTTTGCAAGAATAGAAAAGAACGAGAAGAGCACTATCCTGCCAGGCCCTCTAAAAAATTGTGATTACTATTCTACTTTGCCTCTCACTTCTCAATCTTCTCAAGCTCAGATTGCAGATCCTGGGTCAGATCGACATTGTAGAAATCACCCGTTGTTGGAAGCTGCATGTCAAATCCGGGCGTGATGTCCACCAGGGCCTTAGCATCATCAACCTGAAGATCGAGGATATGCCCTCCTGCTTTTCTGTCTTCGGTTATGAAGTGAAGATGATATCCTACCACATTGAGACCCTTGGCAAAATCAGGAGCCCATATACCCACCACGGAACCAGTGGCATTGTATAGCTCGAAGACTGATTGATTCTTGACCGCATCGGCCAGGCGTGGATAAGGCTTTTCCTGCTTGGGAACGCTTCTGGTCTTGACGTAGGGGAAGGTCCCATCGATCCTCATAACATAGAAAACATTCCGGGAGGGCAAATGCTTATCCAGCTGCTGGGAAAGCTGTGTGAAGTTGCTGGCGTTTTGAATAGCTATGGTTTGGTCAGCTTGAAAGTAGGTCACCGTGGAAAAGGGCGAGGTCATATTGCCTTGCACCGGATAGGCCACACCGTCGGCCTTGATCTGATAGTAATCCCCGTCCAGGGCTATCATCTCACCATCCAGTGAATCAAAGGTACCTATGCCTAAATCACCATGTGTCTTGAGATCATCGAAGGTGTAAAAGCCATCAAAAACGCCCTGTAAAAGGGCATCTATGGTAGATACCTGGAATAGTGTGTCGTCATCAGCACACACTACGCATGGGACCAGAGCCAAAGCCATTATCGAAAGCAGTGCTCCAAAAATGGAATATTTTCCGTTCATTTGCATCATTTCCTCCGAACATTTCAAGAAATCTACGTTAATGTATTTAACTCTGAGGGCTAAGGTGCCATTTGCGCTTCTGGATCTGCAGATAAAAAAACTTCTGTAAGCTCGGATTTACTCATAAAAAATTATGTGGAGAACAAGAAGGAAAAAAAGATTAGGTGTAGCCCGATGAATCGGGCCTCAAAAGCCCTGACTGGTG
>DATLBD010000177.1:0-8370 GCA_035527135.1 Methanothrix sp.
GTGATAAAGCCCAGCTAGACCGTTCAAGTCTACAGGAAGTGGAGCATCGGCTCCTCGGTAGGAGCGAATGATGTGAGCCATGGCATCGTCAGGCTTCAGCGGGCTCTTGCTCATGCCCTGCATATCCAAGAAAAGCTGGCCATCTGGAAAGCGATCCTTGACCCTATCAGCAAGAACCAATGCCAGCGCGGTCTTGCCGACGCCTCCCAGGCCGCGCACACCAATGACGGTTGCACCACTATCAAACATCTTGATGATATCCTCGATTTCGTCCTCACGACCCTTGAAGTCGGGCGGTGGGCGGCGAATCTGTTGAGGGACAAGCGGAGCTGCGGCTAAACCGGACTGCTGAATTATTACCTGTTCGGCCTTGTCAACATTAATCTGATTTTGAACCGACTGGCTTTTCTGATCGAAGTTGGGATGGCCGGTCATTTTGGCAGATCTATTTGGTTTCGATGTTCACTGAACCATGCACATTTTCGATATTGGTCTGAGTGCCGACGGTCTGTCCCCTCTGATCGAAGGTGGTGTGAGTGGAAGCGGCACCTTTCTGCATTTCATCTAACAGCTTTTTCATATCTTCAGCAAAACCTGAGTCCGCGTTCATCTTTTCCGTCAATATGCTTTTGAGAGCACTCTGTCGATCCTCTGATTCGGGAATCTCCTTGGCGCAGGCTAAAGTCTGCTCTGCGTAGGAGTCTCCTTTAAATTTATCCCCCACAGTTTGGCAAAGCTCGACGATTTTTCCCCTCAGCTTCTCCCCGGCAGTTTTTGTGAAAGCTTCTGCGCCTTTGGCCAAAAAGGGAGCTGCTAAGGCGGCTAGGCTGACTGGATCTAGTACCATTTCTATCGTAATATGATTAGGCGTTTTAAAGATAAGTTTATTGGATTGCCAATAATTATTTGTTCAAAAAAGAGTTGAGAGGTTCTAAACCTTGTCCAGAGCCTCGACGACCTTGCCGAAGATAGCCTTGATATCGCCTACACCGAAAGGACGGTGGCGACGATGTCCCTTCCGTTGTAGTAGTCGATGAGCGGCTGAGTCTGGACGTGATAGGCCTGCACTCTCTGCTTGACCGTATGATTTCCTGCCCAGTGGCAACTGAACCTTTTACACCGTGCCTACCGTTAGCACTTCCAGCATACAGAAATAGAAATCTTCCAAATCAAGGATATAATTGTCGGAATTAGGATCAAAATGTGCTTGCCAATGCTTAAGATCTTCTTCTGATAAATATGGGGCTCCTATTTTAGCGTGCCATTCTGCATTACCTGTAATATAGCGTTTTGCTTCTGGAGTGAGAGGTGAGAGTTTTTGTATGGCATGGCTTGTAGTAGATACATCTTTTAAGCCTGCCTGTAAAAAAAGCCCATGCATTTTTCGCCCGATAAAGTTATCAAATACAGGTTCGAGGGGATTTTCTTTAAGAGCTTGGGCCGCCGCTGCTAAGATTCTTAAAGACAACTGAGGCTCGATGGGATTAACAATAAAAAGGGCACCATCAAAATCTTTAGCAGCAATTCTTCCACCTTTCTTAGTCACCCTCTCCATCTCTTCCAAAATCTTAACATAATCTGCAACATAAGCAAAACAGTTGCCGAAAAAGATCAAATCAAAGGTATCATTGTCAAAGGGGACATCGTGGAAATTCTCTTTTCGAAACTCAATGATGTTACTAAGAGGATCTTTTTTCAGATTTTCCACAGCATAATTTATTAAATCTGGAGAGAAATCAACCCCAATAACTCGCCCATTGGGCTTCACCTTCTCTGCTAGTAGATGTGTCCATAGACCTGGTCCACATCCTAAGTCCAGTACTACATCACCTGGTTTAAGATTTAAATCATCAACCGTTTCACGCCGTTCCTGCAATTTTGTATTATGGTGGTCGAGAAGCCATCCTACATTGGTTAACTCCAAGCCATCTTCACCCTTAAAAGATTGATTCGTTTCTAACATAAAATAATCTCCTTAGTATATAATTACATTAGGTCCAAATAATACTTAACTCTTTCCATGATTTTTTTTAATAAGTATATAATGACTCATTAGTTCTTAATTATGACAAAAATATTGACAACAAATACTAGTAATATTTTTTAGACCCTATGAAAAAACGGTGTGCAGAGGTAGAATTGGGGTGCGATTTTATAAACTCCGGTATGAACTAAAAAACGTTTGGCAACAATCTAAGCCAGGGTTTTAAAAAATGAACTCCTGATTAAAAATGTTCAAAAAAGATTTGTGAGAGGTTCTAAACCTTGTCCAGAGCCTCGACGACCTTGCCGAAGATAGCCTTGATATCGCCCACACCGAGGACGGTGGCGACGATGCCCCTCTTGTTGTAGTAGTCGATGAGCGGCTGGGTCTGGGCGTGATAGGCCTGCACTCTCTCCTTGACCGTAGCTTCAGTGTCATCTGCCCTCTGGTAGAGATCGGCGCCGCATGCATCGCACTTTCCTTCGACCTTGGGCTTATTGAACATGATGTGGTAGGTAGTTCCGCACTTGCACATCCTTCTGCCAGTGACGCGCTTGACCAGTTCCTCATCGGGGACATCGATGTTCAAGACTACATCGATCTTCTGGCTGAGGGAGGGAAGGATCTTGTCCAGTGCCTCTGCCTGGGGCATGGTCCTGGGGAAACCGTCCAGCATCCAGCCGCCCTTAACGTCATCCTTGGCCAGCCTGTCTTTGATGATATCAATGAGAAGCGTATCCGGAACCAGCTTACCGGCATCCATGAACTTCTTGGCCTCAATGCCCAGAGGCGTTCCGTTGCGAACGTGCTCTCTGAGTATGTCTCCGGTGGAGACGTGCTTAACTGCATACTTGTCGGCGATCATCTTGGCTTGTGTGCCCTTACCGGATCCCGGCGGACCGAGCAGAATAATATCCATTCCATATCCTCCTAAATTCCCTTGTCAGTGCAGCTATTGCCGCTTGTGAGCGGTGAATTGATACAATGCCATACTTTAAAAAACCTTTTCTACGCCGCCATTAGGATCAAGGCGACAGCACTCATCAGTGCGCCCGAGAATACCGGTATGGAGAAGTTATCGTCCAGGCACCGATTGCGAATGACGATGGCCACTGAATCGGCAAACGTAGCGCCCGCAGCTCCCGCAAAATAGACGGGGAAGGAAAGCCTCGTCAGGCCCGAGGCCAGGTAACCGATGGCAAGACAGGCGGTGAACGTGGCGGCGACAATCGGCAGGGGCTTGACGCACCACAACTCGTTTCTGCATCGCACATTGGCATTCACCAGAATGGAGCCGGCAAGGCCGCTCACCGTATCTCCCAGGGAGAGAAAGAGCATGGCGGTCACGGCGATCATGGGCGGGAAGAGCAGCACACACAGAAGGCTGCCCGCCATGTAATATATGTAGCCGGCAACCCTGGTCTGCTCATGATCACGTACCTCGGGAAGCCGGATCTTGCCTTTCAGCCTTTGCACCTCAAGCAGCAAAGATACGGCCAAAACTAGTGCGATTGCTGCCGCCGTAACCGTACGGCCTAAGAAGACGATGCCAATGGGAACAGATAGGCCGGAGAGGTGAATGGCCTTTCTGCGGATCTCTTTGACCAGCATGCTGCGCCATTCTAAGGCCAGTTCAGGCACGATCCATCTCCCTTTGCATCATTGTTACTGTTTCTCTTCTGTCCTTTTCCCTCTTTTTGAGTTGCTCACTCCTTTTTTCCAGAGGCAACCGCGTCTCCTGCCTCCTGAAACTTCAGGTCGCCGCAGAGGAGTGCAGCAAGCTTGTCTGCCACCTGCCACCGGGGGACCTTGACCTGCTGCATGGAGTCGCGGTCCCGAATGGTAACGGTGGCCTGCTCGAGCGTATCATAGTCTACGGTGACCTCGAAGGGAGTGCCTATCTCATCATTGCGTCGGTATCTGCGACCGATCGATCCGGATGTATCGTATTCCACGCGCATGCCGCGCCCTCGCAGCTCCTGCAAAATGGCCTTTGCCGGATCAGCCAGCTCCTTTCGGTCCATCAAAGGCAGGACTGCCACCTCAATGGGGGCCACAGACGGCTTGAATCTGAGCACGGCGCGCGCTTCTCCATCCACGGCGTCCTCATAGAATGAGTGATCCAGGACGGTGTAAATTATCCTATCAATGCCGAAGGAGGGCTCAATGACGTGGGGTACGACCTCTTCTCCCCGGATCTCCTCTTCCACGATCTCAAAGGAGAATAGGGTGGGATCGATCTCAATGGTCTCGCCATCTACAGTCACACGGACTATATTACTAGCCTCCAACTCCTCCCTGGATAGGGCCTTGAGAGCTTCGCCCACCGCCTTGGCCTTGGCCTTGAACCTGGGTCCCAGGGCCTTGAAGTCCGGCTTAACAATAGTCTTCTGCCGTTTTACAGGTTGATCGTAGTGCACGAATACGCTCAGGTTAACCTTGCTCACATCCGTATGGGCTTTCAGGTCATAGTCCGTCCTGTCCGCCACGCCCACGATCTCAATCCAGCCCAGGCGGTCCAAAAAGACCTCCGCGTCCCAGCAGTCCGCTGCGTAGTGAGCCATCTCGTCCGATTTATGCTGGCGCAGGCGCAGCTTGTCCGGAGCCACGCCCACTGCCAGGAGGAACTGATATGTGCGGGCCACGTAGTAGGCCAGAGCCTGGTGCGCCACAATGCCCCTCTCCACCGCCTGGCCAAAGGTCATCTCCTCCTCCTCGCCTTTCTCTTGCGCCGCCTGAGAGTAGAACTTCGTCTTGATGTCCGCGACCTCGGCGAAGCGGGGGTGGGTTTTGTCTCGTGGATCTATGAAGATCTCCGCCTCGGCTTGAGTGAACTCCCGCAGCCTGATCACGCCCTGTCGGGGCGAGATCTCGTTTCGGAAGGACTTGCCGATTTGCACTGCGGCAAAAGGCAGAGAGTCGCGGAAGTAGCGCAGCAGCCGGGGGAAGTTGATGAACATACCTTGTGCAGTCTCCGGCCGCAGGTACCCTGTCATCTTGTTTCCTGGGCCGATCATGGTCTTGAACATGAGATTGAACTCGTATATCTGGGACAGCTCTCCTCCGCACTCCGGGCAGCCGATCTCATTGTCCTGAATGCACTTGTAGATCTCCTCGTTGCTGAGTGCATCTGGCACCTCGATGATGTGCTTGATGAGGTGATCGGCCCGGTAGATCTCTTTGCACTCGTTGCAACTGGTAAGCGGATCAGAAAAGCCGCTCAAGTGGCCGGAGGCCTGGTAGATTCCCTCCACGCCGATGGTAGGCGCTTCGATCTCCGCGAATCCCTCCGAGATGACGAAGTACTGTCGCCAGATGTCTTCAATGCGCCTCTTGAGGGGCGCGCCCAGTGGGCCATAATCATAAAATCCAGCAGCTCCGCCGTAAATCTCAAAGGCGGGCCAGAGAAAGCCGCGCCTCCTGGCAAGTTCGTTTACCTTCTCGTTCTTGTCCATGCCAATCCTCGCTGTGGTTTAAAAGCACCGGGGGTGATTTAATCTTTGTTATGCAGATCGCACTTTTCCGAAAATTAGCACCTCGCTCTCTCATGTGAGGGAAGAATCGAATAATTGTTTTGCCTACACTAAACGGCGAAGAGCCTGTATTTCATGCAAAATGCCAACAATGCCAACGGTGCTGGAATATAAAAAAGAGACTGTAATTTCTTGCTTGGTGCCTCACCCGATAGCAGAAACCGCCAATAACATCCCGAAGGCCACAGTCACGCTGAAGAGAAGAATTATGTCGCCGTATTTGTTATGCATCAACCCTTTCAAGCCGGATAGTATGCAGTTAATCTCCTCATTTCTATCCCCCCATTTCTTCTCCCAAACTCCACTCACCCTTTGCATATAGCACACTTGGGCCGTCTGGATTTAAGTAGCTATTTTTCACATTGACGTTTTATGAGGGCTTATGCTTCTATTTTAGATCATATGAGTGCCATATGGCCCTTGTATAGGTATTTTTTGAGAAAATATTTCCCATGCGCTCACATTTTAGGTCACAGCCTAAGGCAATGAGTGGGAAATTATGTGCAATCCTGTTATGCGTATCAAAAAAACGGATTTTACTTTGAAATCCGACTGCAAAAAATGAAATAAAAATAAAGGATGGGAATGGGTTTGTCAATAGGCCGGCTTTTTCCATCCTAGCCCATTGATCCCATCAGTTCATTCTCACTCAATTTTGATCTCTTTGCCCTTCCTCTTCTCTTTTTTGTCCAGCTCCAGTGTCAAGACGCCATTCTTGTAAGAAGCTTTGGCGCTGTCCGCGTCTATGGCTGAGTCGAGATAGATCATCTTGTAGAACTTCTTATCGTCATCGGTTTTGATTTCCACACTGTCCTCGGCCACATCCAATTTTACCTTATCCTTGTCCACGCCGGGCAGCTCCACGAAGACCCTGTACCTCTCCTTCTCGTTCATGACGTCCACGAGGGGCTCTCTGCCCTGGCTGGGCTCGATGCCCCGGTAGGACGGCTTGATGTTTCCGAATTCCTGGAATACTGGCTCCTTTCCCGACTCTGCCGTATAGCTGAAGCCGTAGACGAAGGGGCCGTATCGCCGAGAAACACCTCCAGGAGTCACTTCTTCGCGCACGAATGTCTCGAACTCCGGGGGCATGCTCTCTTCAAACTTCTTAATCATGTCCTCAAAGGGCTCTTTGAACCATTCCTCTTCGAACTTTTCCTTTTTCTCAAAGGGAAAACCCTTGGTAAAACTCTCGAATATATCGAATATTGACGGATATCTTTTGTCCCACATTTCATTTCACCTTACGATCACTTCTATATACTAACCTTAGGGTAGTGATAGGATATAAATTTTTTGTTCAGCCCCGAGTATAGTGCCGGAAAATGCACCGTTTGCTCTTATTTCAGGGAAGGTCTGTATAGCTTTTCGCGACAAAAGATTACGCCAGGCTTAATGCCAGTAGATGCTTGAAAACAGGAATTGCAGATGAGAATAAGGCGAGATAAACGCCGATCCACAGCGCCCTCCTCAGAGGGACAGAGCCGCTAAATTGCGGTCGCCTTATCTCGCCTAAAGCTAATGCGTGAGTTTTTAACCAGACAGCACTGGAATTTCAGCACAGCGCCCGTTTCAAGGGGACCCAATCACCAGTAGATGAGGGGCCTGTTCTTGCCTATTCCTGCACGCATTCCTGCACCGCGATTTTCCCCTTAATGTGGTCCATGGCGATCTTGACATTGTGCCTGAAAAGGCACCTTTTGCCCCTACCGAAGACCTGCGCCGAATTTGCGCGGCGCCTTCCGACCCCGGATTATTGATCGATCCGAGCTGAGATGGAGGATGAAATCGATCATCCTGCGCCAGGATGATTGGTCGGACAAGCTTAATCGGCCCATAGACCTCGTCCTTTCGGGCTATTACGCGGTGAACTACAACTATATTCGTTATAGATATATCTAGTTTTCGGACCAGTTGGATAGAGGCGGCTGGATAGACGATTAGATTGATTAGATGTATGCATGGCAATCTTAAATAGGAAAGAGGGTGCTAGAGAATAATCATAGTCGGTCAGGGGCAATAAAAGCTGTAGCCGTGCAATGGATAAGGTGCGCGACTTTAGTACTACCAGGATGTGAATTTATGAGAGATGGCCTAGTTCAGTTTGAGGCGGAAATCGGCAACCTTAAAAATATCAGATCGAGGGTGATCTGGCCTGACTCGGAGGGTCCATGGATTGAAGGAGGAATGGAGGATTTTATGGTTCATTTCACCTATGCCAGCTGGACTGCCTATAACCTGGGGTGTGCCCTATCCATGGCCCTATCCAGCAAAGATGAGGATCTCGGGCGCACCATCTCGGATCTGATGACCAGGATGATCTCTTCAATGGGCGCTATTCGATTGGCAGAAATTCGTCTAACGCCTGATGCAATGGAAGAGCTGAAGAGGGATCGCCTCGAACCCTGAAAGACAATTTCAAATTGCTTCCTTTTAGATGCACATAGCTCCGAAAAGTAAATTGTAATTGTAATTGATTGCTAATTGGTTGTTCTAAGGGCGAAATGCTGCTCTACAAAAGCGATTTTTTCTCTGCAAAGTGATTGTGGCTTTAGAGAGCGAAGGCATCCATAAAGAGATAAAGCGGGAAAAGACGGGAAAGTAGCCCGGCCAGGATTCGAACCTGGGTAAGGAGGTCCAGAGCCTCCTGTGATTGACCGCTACACTACCGGGCTTCGCCTCTAACCTTGCAGAAGGTAGTTATTAATCTATCGATCTGCAGCCCCCTCTGCCTCGGGGCAGGTGAGGAGCACCACCTTATCCTCGCCGGACAGATCCTCTCTGGCCAGTTGCAGGTTTCTTTGGGGCGCTAAACTCTCTCTGCCTTTGAGAAAATCATCCAGAGGATCAAGC
>DATLBD010000178.1:0-15725 GCA_035527135.1 Methanothrix sp.
CTTGAGCGCCTTTTTGCTGCACTCCTCTTTATCTTCCACCGTCGACAAAGTTACATGGGCAAAGGCCAGATCCCTCAGAATATCAGCATGCTCCAAAGATGACCTCTCCAGCGTGTAGTACTCCAGGGCACGCTCGCAAGCCTCGATGGCTTTCTTGCAGTTTTCCGCCGTGTTCTCCATCTCAGCTAAAGTGATGAAGCTGTAGCCCAGGTTCTTGAGAGCATCTGCGTGTTCAGCCGGGCTTATCCTCTCATAGATTCTGATGGCAGACTCACAGGCCTCGATGGCCTTTTTGCAATTCTCTTGCTTTTCCTCCACCTCCGCCAGTGCCGAATAAGCTGCCCAGAGCAAAATCTTTGCCTCAGCATACTCCTCGGGGTGAATACGGACGTTATAGATCTGCAAAGACTCAAGAGCCGAAGAGATCGCCTTTTTGCAGTCTTCGGCTTTTGCTTCCACCGACATTTCCATATCTGCCAGCATGCTGGCTGTGATGGCCAGATCCTTGCAGCATGAAGCATACTGTAGTGGCTGGGCGGCCCAAGCCCTGTAAGCCCGCAGTCTCTCCTCACAGGCCTCCAGGGCGAGAGAGCAATTCTCAGCCCGGTACTCGATATCAGCTAAGGTAAGATAGGCAAGCCAGAGGCTACCCTGGGCTTCGGCATAATCCTCAGGAGAGTCTTCCAGGGAAAAGACGCAAAGCGCCTCTTGAGCAGCCAAAATGGCCTTCATGCATTTGCTGGCTTTATCCTCTCTCTGCCCTAAGGTCAGATAGACATTAGCCAGATTATTTTGAGCCGTCGCATAAAGCCTGGGAAACTCTTCGAGAGAATATATCTGTAGAGCATTGCTGTAAGCTTCCAGGGCTCGCCGGCAGTTTCCCATGCAACCTTGCTCATCCTCCTGCCTATCCTCTTGCCTATCCACTTGCTCATTCTCCTCT
Source organism: Methanothrix sp. (assembly GCA_035527135.1). Lineage (GTDB taxonomy): Archaea > Halobacteriota > Methanosarcinia > Methanotrichales > Methanotrichaceae > Methanothrix. Next base: position 944 of record DATLBD010000178.1, read on the forward strand.
TCACCCACTTCCATATTCCCTTCGGCCAAGGCAAGGTAAGCATTTCCCAGATTGTTCTGCGAGGCTGCATAGGCCAGTGGCCGCTCTTCGGCAGTTCTATAGAGAAGTGCTTCCCTGCATGCGGCAAGAGCCAGGCGGCAATTTACTGCCTTGTCCTCTACCTCGGAAAGAGAGAGATAGGCTATGGCCAGATTGTTTTTCATAGCCGCGTATTGCTGTGGATAGCGGGCAGAAGAATAAACCTGGATAACTTCCTCATAAGCAAGAATAGCTTTCTTGCAGCAGTTCGCCTGATCTGCCGCCTGGGCCAGCGTCAGATAGGCGCTTCCCAGGTTGGCCATAGCTGCTGCAAATTGCAGGGGGCTGTCCTTTAGGTTATAGACGCGCAGGGCAGCTTTGCAAGACTCTACTGCCCTTTTGCCATTTTCCCATCGGTTCTCCAGCTCTGCCAGTTTTCGGTAGGCACAGCCCAGTTCGTTTTGAATAGTGGCATGGTCTTCGGAAGCGGCGGTTAAAGAGAAGAAGCACAGGGATTCTTCCCAGCAAGCGATAGCCTTCTTGAGGTTCCGGGCTCGATTAGCGAGGTCTGCCAAAGCGACATAGGCGAAGCCCAAGCCCCTCATGACTTTAGCGCGAGGAATTGGATAGTTCTCAAGAGTATAGACAAGCAGAGCTTTTTCATAGGCGGCAATGGCACGCTCGCAGCTTTTCAGATCATTTTTTTGCTTAATTATTTCCAGGCAGCTGTCGCCTATCTTTCTCAGTATATTGCTCCGCTGCGCATGATCCATCTCGAAGGCCAGCATTTTCTCGCATACTATCAGGGCCTTTTCATATTCTGAGATGTCACCAGCTAGCATTTCGGCTCCCACTAAAAAACACCATGATCGAATTGAGATGCGATATTATGCACTGCAATGGCTGTTTCGCCTCCTTTTCTTTTCCAGCCGGATACTCAAGTGGTTCAAATCCAAATAGATACATCCAGCTGGATACATCCAGATAGATTATTCTAATCGCCGCTACATCTAATCTTCGCCCATTACATCACGTACAGCAATATTAAAATTTTTTTATCATTTAGCCATAAACTTAATTAATATACCAAAAGTGTTAAATCTGATAAGAGCGGATAATGTAATTGGAAGAATAAATTGGATGACCAAAAGATCAAGTTTGTATTCTCATCAAAAATCAAGCTGATAGAAATTCTGCCAAGATAAGGAGAGTTCAGGTCCTAAACCTCCTTCCTGAACCTCTCCATACCTCATATTACTCCTCAATCGGCTCTTGATTTATTACTTCTGCATAATGAGCAAATGAGCACCGATCTCATTGAATAATATAATCAAATACATTCTTAAAATGTATTCTTAAAATCATTTAACTACCACGACATCCAGGAGGAGCAAAATAGCTCCTAAAAATCCTGCTACGGTGATTAACGTCTCTGTATTTATCTCTAGATTATTCACGGGCCGTGCCATAAGAAGATCTAGAATATATAGGTTTCTAGAGGTAAGCGATATGAAGTTTTCAAGGGACAATTGGGATAATCCCCAAAGCATTGATGGTTTTTTTTATCGCAGAGAGCGCATCAAACATCAGATTATAAATTCTCGAAATTAATAAAAAGCATAAGGCATTATATCCAGCGCAGTTAGAACGACAATTGCTGCCATCCAGTATTGAGGCTTATTGAAATACCATGTTCTCCTTCCGCGAGCATAAACGTAAGCAAGATAGGGGAGAAGCGGCACAAAGGATATCAAGGGATTGGGCTCCACAGCCAGGATATAAGAGAAGATATAACCCTGGCAAAGGAGACATACAACGGTTACCAGTCCTACTTTGGCTTGGTTGTTAATTCTCATAAGGGTGCTTCTTTTTCTCATATTAATAAGCCTTTCATGGTTCTTAAATCATTCATTTAATATTCATCTTTTTATTCAAATATTCTGCATTCTTTTTGCCTTCCTGGTTCATCGTCTAGTGCTTCAAGGCAGCCAGAAGCTCCTTTAGAGGTAGGGCATTTAGCACGTCCTTCTTCTCCAGCCAGGCCCGCCTGGCTACATTCACGCCGTATTTCATGGTCAGAAGCTGCTCGGGATCGTGAGCATCGGAGTTTATGGCCATCTTTATGCCCATCTCTTTGGCGGCTTTGGCATTGACGTCGCTCAGGTCAAGGCGACTGGGGTAGGCGTTTATCTCAAGGGCCGTCTTTGTCCTTGCTGCCGCCTCCAAGACAGCCTGCATATCCATATCATAAGGCTCGCGCTGATCGATGATCCTTCCTGTGGGGTGCCCAATGATATCCACATTCTCATTTTCTATGGCCGAGATCAGCCTTCCCGTTATGGCCCTCTCCGTCTGCTGCTGGCCCATGTGTACTGAGGCCACCACCACATCGCACTTGGCCAGGAGATCGTCGGAATAGTCCAGTCTGCCATCGGCTTTGATGTCCACCTCTGATCCCATCAGAATAGTGATGCCGTCCAGCTCCTCATTGGCGGCAGCTACGGCCTCGATTTTCTGCTCCAGCTTCTCGGGCGGCAGTCCTCCGGCGATGCCAACCGAAGGAGAATGGTCACATAGAGCAATGTACTCGTAGCCAAGAGACTGAGCGGCACGGGCCATCTCCAGGATGGAAGCCCTTCCGTCCGACCAGCTGCTGTGAACATGCAGATCGCCACGCACGTCCTTTAGCTCCACCAGCCGGGGCAGTCTGCTTTGCATTGCCGCCTCAATCTCTCCAAGGTCCTCTCTCATCTCGGGTGGAATGTAGGACAGCCCCAAAGCAGAGTAAACGTCCTCCTCCCGATCGAAGAAAAGATCCTTGCCATCCGCCAGGCGTGTGAGAGAGTACTCGCTCAGGGAGTAGCCGCGACCTAGAGCGAGCTGGCGCAGCCGGACGTTATGCTCCTTGGAGCCGGTAAAATATTGCAGCACTGTGCCGTAAGATCGGTGCTCTACGATTCTCAGATCCACCTGAATCGTATCCTGCACTATGACGCTGGCCTTGGTAGGGCCTTTGGCCAGCACCTCCTGCACTAAAGGCATGCGCACGAAGGCGGCAACGACCTCCTCCGGCCTGGTGGCCGTGGCCAGAATATCGATGTCGCCTACGGTTTCCCGCGCCCGGCGAAAGCTGCCCGCGGCTGTGATGTGCTCCAGGCCTTCCATGCCTTGCAGATAGGCTAAAATATCGTTTACAATAGGTTCGGCCGTGCTGAAGAGAATTCTGGTGCTGCGTTTTTTGTACCTTTCAATGGATTTTAAAATATTTGTTTCGCGCGTCGGCCCCATTCTGGGAAGCCTTCTGATGCTATGCTCTTTGGCAGCTTTCTCCAGCTCTTCAAGATTGGATATATTCAGCTTTTCGTGCAGCATGAAAATGGTCTTGGGGCCGAGGCCCGAGATCTGGAGAAGCTGAGCCAGGCCGGGGGGAGTTTTGGCTAGAAGCTCCTGATGGGTCTCTATTTGGCCGGTTTTAAGGTACTCTTCCACTTTCTGGGCGATGGCTTTTCCCACCCCGGGAATGGACTGCAATCTCTTCTCCCGGCAGACCTTATTGATATCCTCCTGCAAAGATTCGATGGCTCGAGCGGCTTTGCTGTAGGCTATGATCTTGAAGCGGTTCGCGGCTTGCAGCTCCAACAGCTCCGCCATTTGGTAAAGAAGGTCGGCAACCTCGCGGTTTTTCACAGGGAAGAATAGTGAGAAGCTGGTAATAATAATCTTTTGTCCTTCTCGCTTGAAAAATCTTCAACTCTGCCTCTAAGTCGGGCACTCATGTGCTGGCATACGTGTGGGATTGCAGCCCCGAGGGCTTGGAGGACAAATGGGGAAAGGCTCGTCCAATTCTTGGCTTATGGATCTATGCATTCGATTAGGTCGCCTGGGGCAGGGAAGGACCGGAAGTGGGACGAGGAAGCTTGTAACTCGCCACCCAGATCGCTCTGAAGTGAGCATAGAATCAATTTCAACTGATTAAATAGATACATCCAGTTCATCCCTTGTTATGTTAAGCTTCTATCATACTGCTTCACAATACCTCTACCAAATTCCGATATCCTCCGTTATCTTCTCAAATAATTCCATATAACATCGCACCTACAGCTATCTTGGAGGTGAGGCGATCTAAGAACAAAAGTACGGGTCGAGCATTTCATTTCAAGGATCTATCCTCCAGGCTGAGGCCACTGGGGCCTCACCCCAGCTTCCTGACATGCAGGCCGGGAAGCTGCATATCTCTCGATACTGAAGTTTTAGTTCACCTATGTTCTGCTTGATAGTGATGAACCATTTGGCCTTCACCTGCCAGAACAATATGGGAAGGCAGCAATTCAATCAGATCTGACAAGCTGCTTCTCATCGATTACATCCTCCCCATTAGTGATATTAGTCACTATTTCGTCTTTTAGTTAGCGATGATGCAAAACATTCTTAAACCTCCGGCGGAATGAGCATGGTGGCAAGATGATACGGCGGGAACGATGCATTGGATTGAGAGGCTCTACCCGGATGATTTTAAACATCGGAGAGGGTACGCTTTAGATAATTTTCAGCGCAACCCTTGGCGACAGGAGTCCGAAAATCTTTCACTCTGCCCGAAGACTCGCTACTTAACTCGCTACTTACTTCTGGAGGATATGAATTGTCTACACAATTAGTGCCATCTCTTTGCCCCTACTGTGCAGTAGGTTGCGGTTTTTACCTTGCAGTAGAGAAGGGCAAAGCTACTGGCGTTGAGTATATGACCGACCACCCCGCCTGTGAGGGGGCCCTATGTCCCAAGGGCAATGCCGTCCTTGAGGTCTTGAATCATGAGGAACGGCTCAAGTACCCCATGAAAAGGGTAGGTGGCGAGGAATTTGTGAGGATCTCCTGGGAGGAGGCCCTGGATTTAGCTGCAAACGGACTGGCCCGCAATATCAAAAAGCACGGGCCTAAGTCCCTGGGCTTTTTGGCCTCATCCCGCTGCAATAATGAAGAGAACTATCTCCTGCAAAAGCTCTCCCGCCTCCTGTGCTCACCCCATGTTGACAACTGTGCCCGCCTTTGCCATTCGCCTACAGTGGTCGGCTTGGGTGCAGTCCTGGGAACAGGAGCTATGACCAACAATCTCATCGACCTGCAAAACTCCAAATGCATCTTTGCCATAGGCACAAACTTCACAGAAGCTCATCCTATCGTCTCCCGCTGGGCGCAAAAGGCGAAAGACAACGGGGCAACAGTGATCGTAGCCGATCCGCGCATCACCTCCACCACCTGGATGGCAGATCTGCACCTACGCATCAAGCCCGGCAGCGACATAGATCTGCTGAGGGCTATGATGAAGGTGATAGTGGATGAAGGCCTGGCAGACAGGAAATTCATAGAGGAGAGAACGGAGGGTTTTGCAAAGCTTGCAGCCAACCTAAGTGACTTTTCCCTGGAGAAGGCAGCAGAGCTGACTGGTGTCCCCGCTGGGGAGATCATCAATGCCGCCCGGATATACGCCCGCTCTCCTGCGTCCTCTCTGCTCTACTCCATGGGCATAACCCAGCACGTCTGCGGCACGGACAATGTGAAGGCCTGTGCCACATTGGCCCTGGTCTCCGGTCAGATAGGAAGACCGGGCGCGGGAGTAATGCCCATGCGCGGTCAGAACAACGTCCAGGGGAATTGCGATATGGGCGGCATGGCCGAGTTTTATCCCGGCTACCGGAGAGCCTCGGACCCAAAGTCGGTCGAGTTTTTCAAGGCGGCCTGGAATGCGGATGATCTGCCTTTGGGGCCGGGGCTGACCTCTACGGAGATGACGGAGGCAGCACTGGAAGGCAGCATCAAGGCCCTCTACATCATCGGAGAAGATCCCGTCATCTGCGATGCCAATATCAATAAGACCAAAGCGGCCCTGGATAACCTGGACTTTCTGGTGGTGCAGGAGATCTTCATGACGGCCACAGCCAGGATGGCCGATCTCGTACTGCCGGCTGCCGCCTGGGCGGAGAAGGACGGCAGCTACACATCCATGGAGAGGCGGGTGCAATGGATCGACCAGGCTGTTCCTCCAGTGGGTGAAGCGAAGGAGGGGCTTTGGATCATCAATGAGATCGGCAAGCGGATGGGATTGGATCTGGGCGGCTCCTCTGCCGTTGAAGTGCTAAAGGAGATCAACCGAAATGTGCCCCAGTACGGGGGCATGACCCTGGAGCGTATCTCCAGGATCGGAGGACTGCGCTGGCCCTGTCCGGATGAGAAGCATCCTGGGACGGATATTCTGCACAGGGAGAGGTTTTCCACCCCGAGCGGAAAGGCAAATATTGCCAACGTGCAGAACCGGCCCGCTGCCGAGCAGACTAGCCCGGAGTATCCCATACTTCTCTCCACTGGCAGGATTGTGGTTCACTACAACAGCGGCTCCATGACGCGCAGAAGCCCCTCGCTCCTGGAGAGAGACTTTGAGCTTTACGTTGAGATCAATCCCAGGGATGCAGCAAAGCTGAACGTGCGCCACGGAGATATGGTCAAGGTGAAAACGATTCGGGGAGAGACTGAGGCCCGGGCCCGCGTAACTGAGAAGGTAAAGCCGGGCATGGTCTTCATGCCCTTCCACTGGCAGGGAACCAACATCATAACCTCTGATGCCCTGGATCCGGTGGCCAAGATACCGGAGTACAAGATGGCAGCCTGCCGGATAGAGGCGATGGCCTGAGGGGGAGAGCTAGCTGGTCCTCATCCATCCATTCTTTGCACAGAGCAGATCAATATCGAATATAGTTATACCCCCGATCTAACCATCTCTTGCAGGCCATCTCTAAATACTTGAAAGCTTTTGGAATTATTTCTTTCCGGTTCCATGTATGCAGAAATAGTCTTGGCTGCCTCAATTTTGCGCAGACCGCCGCTAAAATATCCTACCTTTTTTAGCTCACGCTCCAGTGACTCCCAGGTCCCTCCTGTTATTGAATCTGGATCATGATATTTCGATCTGCTTCCAAGAGTCTTAGGAACCTTAGGATAAGCCAGATTGAGCGCAGGAACATCCCCGAAAAACCATGCCTCAAGCTCCTCGATAGCAATTCGGTTCAAGACTTGAAATCTGATATGGCGATTTGAGCTGCCTGCCATAGTTCGAGTAGTAAGCCTTGCAGCATCTGCTGCCTGCTCCATTCTTTCCTTGAGGGTATCACAGTCGGATCTATCTTCGTCAACCAGGACCACAATGCGCCAGTCGTCTGGCAGCCATTTGGCGTAGGCTCGCATAACACGCGGCAATTTTGAGAGAAGATCGTCTTTGCATTGATAAGGATGAATCTCGAAAGATGCGCTTGTTCCCAGAATCTTGGGCACTATGTTGAGGAGGGCGGCCTCTGCAGAGAGTTCTTCCACTAAAAATACAATATGCATGGGTGATTACTCCGCTTGGAGCCTTGTTGTCTGGCTTGACGACGGACGTTTTGGGCCGCCTGACGCTGTCAGTGGATCGCCTACCTCAAAGTGACCCTCCATCCAGAGGTAACCAAGCTGTGCGCCTTCATCCATGAACTCTTTAATGCCTTGCATATCTGCTGCACGCCGTGCCTGCGTGTAACCCTGTTCATCTCTGTAGAGCACCCAAAGCTCTTCTGGCCTCAGGCCATTTACAAAGAAAGGTGAATGGGTGGTGACCATAAGCTGGGTTTTGGCTGTCGCATGTCTGCACTCTTCAGCAAGCTCAGGCAAGAGCCTGGGATGAAGCTGGTTTTCCGGCTCTTCAATTCCTATGAGCTGAGGCGGCTGTGGATCATAGAGCAACGTAAGATAGGCCAGCATTTTAAGGGTGCCGTCTGATGCGAATTTCGCCAGGATCGGCTGCTCAAAAGGAGCATCCTTAATCTGCAAAAGAAGCCGACCGTCAGGCATAAATTCGGACTCAACTTTCTCCAATCTTGGAACACGATGAGATAATGTATTCAAAATCAGGTTCAAACGATCCTCATGCTGTTCTTTTAGATACTGAATTACATTAGGCAGGTTATCGCCGTTTGCCGACAATCGTTCTTGAGGACCTGCCTCAGAGAATCCCCGCGTGCTATCTGCGGTAAGATATGAAAGATACCATCCGGTTATGAACTGGCGCAGAGCACTGACTCTTGGATTTTTAGCAAGCTGGCCAAGAGCATTTACAGCAAGCATATCAGAAGACGTCAGCATCTCATGAATCCTCTCGCCCATCTCGACCGGCTTTTCTCCGGCAATCACCTGTCCCTCTCCATTTTTAAAATCGAGAAATTTAAAGGGTTTTCCTTGTTGTCTTCTCCTCCATTGCAGCCATTCCTCGGCTACATAAGGGCCTGTGATGCCTTCGTCAAGGGAGAGGTGATAGGTGATGAGGGGCATGTCGCTTCTCTCTCGGTACTTCAGCTCGATCTCAATAGGGCCGCAGGAGCCCCGGGTGCGAAGCTCTTTGAACCGACCCCGTTTATCAAGTGCTTTTCTTAGGCCTACTGAAAAGCATTCAGAGAGGAAGGCAAAAACATCGAAGATAGTCGATTTTCCGCTGCCGTTTGGCCCAAGGAAGACGGTTAAAGGGGTGATGCCTCTCAGCTCAAGGTTATGGAGGGCTCTATAGTTCTTTATTTTCAAATATTCGATTCTTGGAACCGATTGCCTGGCGCGGTCGCCTTCAGTCATTTTTTGATCTCCTTTTGAATTGATGGAGCCCAAAAGACCATCAAATCCGTTTTGAATTCTTCTTCCTTCATATCCTTGAATTTATGTGCCAAATTACCTACATTTGATCCAACAAGAATTGACATAGAGGTGCCGTCTGAAAAGTGAAAAATCATTCCTTCTCTTCCATGCACTCCTTTCATCTCAGCTTCTTCACCAAACTCTATTGACTTTATGCTCTTGCCTTCTGCCTTCCTCAGCTCATTCAATTTAAACTCCGGTCTAGGAGGACCTATGAATTTAGGTGATAGCCCTTTCATCCATTCTTCTCTCTCCAGACACGCCTTTGAATCTACAGATAGTGAGTTCTCTAGCCATTTAATCAGTTCCTCAAGGGACTTCGCTATCTCAATTAAATCTCTGTGAAACGTATCAAACGCGGGAAACGATCCCAATTCTGAAGGAACTCCATGAATATCGCTGCGTTCATCGGAGCATTTCTTCAATGGCTTATGAATAATATTTATTAAGTATTCTGGCAAGAGTTCCTTAAGGCTATTTAGGGTCTTTTTGGGATCAGAAAGAGGAATTTTTAGTTTATCCGCAAGAAGAACTAATGCATTGTTGTCCAGACCATCTACTATGAGGCGATAAAGTTCCAAATGAGCTTTATCGTAGGCATCTGTGTTTTCTGTTATAGGATAATTTATCAATGTGTTTTCTTCAAATCGAAAGAGAGGCCTTCCTAGAGTCTGAAGTGTCAGTGATCTGATCAATTTCACATATTGATCAATCTGAATCCTCGGGCCATCTTCAACATCCCAAGAGCCTTCAATATATCGATGAACCCATCGTTCAAAGGCGGGATCGTCTTGGGCAAATCTGGGACTATTGAGCATATTTCCGCGCCATATGAATTGATCTTTTTCGGGCAACTCTTGGACATCATAACGTAGTCCTGCAATACAAACGCAATTATTTCTGAGTTTTCTGAATCCAAATCGTACTCGTACATATTGATTTTCAGATAAATCATTATCCAAGTCATCATCATCTAATGCAGTTTCAAGGATGCCACCCATATCATCTTCTTTTAGACCATAGATGTGAGGCGAAGCTCTATACTGAGCCAATACGGATCTATCAAAATAGAGAAAATGTTGCTCGTACTTTATTGGCATCATATTCTATCCCTAAATCGTCATTGAACATTTTGCTCTTATATCGCCTGAAAGCAATTTTAAACGCATAGCATCACGAATTACTGATAAGCTCCTTGATTCTAAATGGTTTTTAATTATTAACTGTATTCTGCGTTCCTAATAAGTTAACGTGGTTTGGTAAATGCCTGGTTCTCCTGAATCGTCAACCCAATTAATAGTGATCTCAGGAGACAGATCCACTCCTGAGTAAAATGCCATTAGATAATGGAAAGATGAATAGGGTCCAACCCTATGTATCTCTGATTGGTCACCCACAAATGCCGCGAATTCTGAGAGTGATCTACCATTAAGAAGTATTGAGATATCACGAGCTTCCGCAGGTCCTTTATTCTTTATAATTAATAGATCTCTACCATCTTTCACTAACCGGGCCATGAGATCAGCTTTGTGCATCTCTTTCAATCGATCTTTTTCCCGTGCCTCCTCAATTTCTACCTGTCTTTTCTGCGTCCTCCAGCTAGTGAGCATCGCTCCAGCAGCAATAAAAATTGAAACCAAGGATATGATGAATGCGGCAAATGCTGAGTTACCAGGAATGCTAAACCAATCAGCAAGGTTCATCATTTATTAGACCTCATACCCCAGCCTATTCAGATTGGTCTGAATCTCCTTCTCCCCTCGTCCCTTCCAGCTCCGCTTCCAGCTCTTCGATAGTAGGCAGGCTTCCCTTGAGGTCCTCCGGTAGTGCCGAAGAGAGCTGGTAATCCGCAACGCCCATAGGTTTATTGATTCCCTTCAATGCATATTCCACGATAACCCTGTTCTTTTCCTTGCTGAGCACGATCCCAATCGATGGCCTGTCCTCTATATGCCTCAAGAGATCGTCCACCGCCGAGAGATAGAAGTTAATCTTCCCCGCAAACTCGGGCCGAAATTCAGATATCTTCAGGTCGATGACTACATAGCAGCGCAGATTCAGATGATAAAATAAAAGATCAATATAATAATCCTAATCTCCAACCTCCAGGTGATACTGGCTTCCCACAAAGGCGAATCCAACCCCAAGCTCTAGCAAGAACTCCCGCAGATGACTGAGTAGCGCCGCCTCCAGATCACGCTCCTGCGCCTCCTTGCCAAGAGTCAGGAAATCGAAGTTGCATGGATCTTTGAGAATCTGCCTGGCCAGCTCAGACTGGGGAGCCGACAGCGTCCGCTCGAAGTTGACCTGCGCTCGCCCCTGCCTCTCGTAAAGGCCGCTCTCAATCTGGTGGACCACTACATTTCTGCTCCAGCCATGCTGGATCGTAGCCCGGATGTAGAAGTCCCTGGCAACTGTATCCTTTACCTTATCGAGGATCGTTATGTTGTGGTACCAGGTAATTTGTGCAAGCAACTCTTGCACAATTGGCTCGTCAGGATAGGCTTCAGCAAATCTCCTCATATATTTCAGGTTTCTAGGCGTGAAGCCCTTCATCTCCGGAAACTCTCGCATGAGATCCAAAGACAGTCGGTCAATAACTTTAGAGCCCCATCCCTCCAGACGCTGCTGCTCAAGAATCTGCGTGCCTATTCTCCAGTACAAGAGCACCAGCTCGCAGTTTACCGCCAGTCCTGCCTTTAGCCTGGCACTTTTGATTTGATCCTTCAAGTCCGCCAAAATCGCCGCGTAGTCGGCGGGCATCTCCACCAGTCGTGCCTCAGATTTCATATATTGCCTTTTCCTCTTGCCATGCCCCACTTATTTTAGCCGTTTCATGCAATTGACAATACCCTACGAAATAGTTTTTGGAAGGATTTTGTTAGAATGTGCAAATCAAAACAAAAAAAGAATCGAAAATGAAGCCCAGGCCTCCCCTTACCGCTTCCACTTAACGCTCCCACCCTTGACCTTTATTATCCCGTTCTTCTCCAGCGACCTGGCCAGCTCCTCGGCCGCTCTGCTGCCGTCAATCTCCAGCAGATCTCCGCTTTTCTCCATCTCAAATTCGCATCTCTCCCGGAAAGCCTCCATGTCTATCTTGCCTGATGACGGCTCTTTGAGGTCGGTGATGAGCTTTCCCAAAAAGACAAGTCTCATGTATTCCTTTTCATATTCGTCTTCAAACTCTTCATCCAGCTCCTCAGCCAAAACGGCATAGAATTCATCGACAAAAACCTGGGTCCTCGGCTCAATCGTGAATACCGTGGTCGTCCTGGCCAGCTCGCTCTCTTCCTCCAGATCCACCCCATCATCAATGACGCGCAGGATAGGATCATCGAGTTTGCTGCCCACATCGTCCCCGATCTCGATATCATTTCGGTCCAAAACGGTGTCAACGAAGGACTCAGCATAGTATAAGTCCAGCAGATCCGCCTTTATGCCCGCGGAGTCCCTCTTTCTGGCCTCCCGTTCTTCCTCGGATAGATCGCTTCTCAAGATCTCAGCGAACTGCTTTCTCTTCTCTTTCATCTGCGGGTCAAGCTCCAGATGAAACTTCTCGCCGAAGTCCTCGGCGCCGGCACCTTCCGCCAGTACCTTTCGCATGGCGATTATGTATCGCTCGTACCTTGCATAGTCCGTTTCCTCCAGCTTTCCCTTCAGCACACTCATCCGCCCCTCCAGATAATGGAAGAGCTCCAGTCGGCTGGCAGTAAAGGTCCTGATATCCACCTTCATTCCAACGTGCTTAAGCCGGTCGGCGATATCTCTGGCCTCATCCTCGTAATATTCTCCAAGCAAGAACATGAGAAAAGGATATTCCTTGCATGCTTAAGAAAGTTTTTCAATGAGGTAGGGGTTACTTTTTCCGTCGCGTTAACATCTCTTCTAATGTCATCGAAATTCTAGATGGCAGAATATCCCGTGCTTCATGTGCTTTCGAGAAAACAAGATTCGCAGCACTCTAGAGCCCAAGCTCAACGAACTTCCTGATCACCTCAAAGGAATGGATCTTGAACTTGCCAGATTCAATCTCCCTCATCTACATCTCTACCCCTCTGTGCACCAGGATCAGCTCTTCTTCCTCGGAGATCCTTTTTATGGCCATCTCATGCTCAATAGATGCTAAAACATTTAAAGAGTGTTCAATCAACCATCGGGCCACAGTAATCATAAGTGCTTACTATCAAACAATCCATAACCGTTCGTGCAAAACATCTTTATCTGATCGCCTACAAAACATCGCCCTCAGGCAGGGTGTCGGATGAGAGAGGTATTGCTGGAATCCCGAGATGACAAGCAGCATGTCTATTTGCCGGAGAAGTGCATCGGCTGTGGATCATGCGTCCAGATTTGTCCCAAGGGGGAGCTTGTCATCGGCTCTGTGGGCGCTGTGGCCCGAGGGCTGGATAAAGATTTTATTGAGAAAAAAAGGAGCGGAGCCTGCGCCTTATGCGCTCTGTGCGCCCGCGTCTGCCCCACCGGAGCCCTGGAGGTCAGAGTAGCGGGCAAGGCCGAGAAGGACGAGTCCTACCTCAGCGTGGCATTGCAGCCCACGACTGTAAACGAGAGATGCGTGCACTGTGGCCTGTGCGTTGATGTCTGCCCCCAGTCCTGTATTAAGATAAAAGACCTGCATCTGGCGGAAGACGGAAGCCTGAGAGTGGAAGGAAAGACCATCATCGACCTGAACCGGTGCGTGCACTGCGGCTGGTGCGCCCAGGTCTGCCCCGTCGATGCCATAACCTTCCAAAAGCCCTTTGCCGGCCAGTTTTCCCGAGACGACAGTATCTGCCAGGCCTGCCGGACATGCGTTCACACCTGCCCCGCCAATGCCCTCTTCAATAAGGAATGGAAGGCAGGAGAGATCGTAGAGAAGGTGTCCCATCGAAAGGATGCCTGCATCTACTGCGGGGCCTGCGAAGAGGCCTGTCCGGTACGAGCCATCACCGTTCAGAAGACTTCAATCATCCCGGAGATGAAGGGAAAGAAGGCCTTTGAAAAGAAACTGGCTCTTCCTGCTCCCCGGCCCACATTGACATCAATTCTCAAGACCGACGAAGATGCCTGCCTTGGCTGCGGAAACTGTGTCATAGCCTGTCCGGTCAATGCTCTATCCGATCCCTATCTGGCTGCCGGCCATCTCAATGAGCTGGATGAAAAACCGCTGCTGGAGGTTTTAAACGGCACAGTCAGGGTGGTAAACCAGGAGGTCTGCGGCTCCTGCGCCACCTGCAGCATGATCTGCCCGGTGCAGGCCATCTGGCTGGAGCGAAGGGAGGTGGCCTAAAATGGCTGCTGCCAATATTACTACTGCTAATACTACGATTATCAGAAACGGCTACGTATTCGATCCCCTCAATGGAATAAATGGCGACGTCAAAGACATTTTCATAAGGGACGGAAAGGTGGTCTCCAGCCTCACTGGCCCTGAGATCAGAGATGCTAAGATCATTGATGCATCCGGAAAGACAGTCATGCCCGGAGGCGTGGATTCTCACTCCCATGTAGCCGGGGCCAAGGTCAATGCCGGCCGGCTTATGCGCCCCGAGGACCACTACAAATCGGTGCGGACGAAGACCGATATCTGCCACTGTGGCAGCGGCTACACCGTCCCTTCCGTTTACAAGCAGGGCTACGACTATGCAGCCATGGGCTACACCACCGTCTTTGAGGCTGCCATGCCTCCTCTGGAAGCCCGCCATACCCATGAGGAGATGCGCTCCACCCCCATTCTGGATATGGGCGCTTACATGGTTTTGGGCAATAACTGGTTTGTCATGCGCTACCTCAAAGAGGGAGACATAGAGAAAGCAGCCGCCTACGTGGCCTGGATGATGAGGACCCACAAGGCCTACGGCATCAAATGTGTCAATCCGGCAGGCGTGGAGAACTGGGGCTGGGCTAAAAATGTGCACGGCCTGGACGAGCCTAACATTCATTTCGAGGTTACGCCCCGAGAGCTCATCCGGGGCCTGGCAGAGGTCAATGAGATGCTGGGCCTGCCCATGTCTTTGCATCTGCATACCAATAACCTGGGCCATCCCGGCAACTGGGAGAT